>PMOP01000312.1 GCA_003161495.1 Acidobacteriota bacterium
ACCGTGGAAGGGCAGTCGGCGCGCATAGCGAAACAAACCCAGGAATTGGAGTCCGAGCGCGCATCGATTCGCGACGAACTGGACCGAATTGCCCAGCTGGAGGCGGAACTGCAAGCCCCGCCCAATAAAGCCGAGGTTTTCGCGGCTTCGGCGCAACCGCCTTCGCCCATCGCTCCTTCGAGCTTGCCGCCGGTTTCCGTGTCCGCCGCAAGCGCGGTTGCCCTCCCGGCCACGGCCGTTCCATCCCAGACTTCTACTTCATCACAAGGAAGTGTGGACAGGAGACTAGGCGAACTGGAACAACGGATGAAGAAGCTGGGCCCCTTGTCGTTCAGCGGAGACTTCCGCCTGCGCGAGGATGCCTTCTTTGGCGGCCCGAGCGACCGATCCTTGGACCAGAATTTGCAAAACTACCGGCTGCGTTTCAACGTCGATGCGCAAATCAGCGACGACATTTCGGGGGGATTCACTCTGGCGTCAGGCAACATCAACGATCCAACTTCCACGAATCAAACCCTCACAGGTTTCTATGCGCGAAAGCCAATTGCCCTGGACAGAGTTTTCATCCAATACCATCCCACTTATTTCAAGCCGCTGAGCCTGGTGGCCGGCAAGTTCACCTATTCCTGGTACAACACCGAGTTGACCTGGGATAAGGATTTGAATCCCGAGGGATTTGGCCAAACGTTGAACTTCGATTTTAATTCCGCACCCGTCTTCAAACGAGTCGCCTTTGTCGGTTTCGAGTTGCCATTCTCCCAGGTCGCAGGCGTCTCCACAGGCAACAAAAGCCTCATGCAAACCGCCGTTTACGGAGGCCAATTTCAAACCGAGTGGGAACTCTCCCCCTGGCTGGAGCTAACCGCGTACACCGGCTTTTACAATTATCACAATGCCGATCCCATGGCGCTGGCATTGGCCAAGGCCAGCGCCAAAAATCCGGCGACGCCTTTGATTGGACTGCTGCCACTTGCCGGAGGTGGCGGAGCGGTGCAGAACTCGGTCACCACAACGACCGCAACTTCGGTGGTTACGGTCAACGGCGCAACCCAACCCACGGGAGTTACAACGACTGCCAACGCGCAGTTTGCTTCGAAGTTCGGCCTGTTCGATTCCATTGCCCGCTTCGACGTAAAAACTCCCTCCGAGCGCTGGCCTGTCTCGATCGTTGGAGATTACGTACAAAATACGGAAGCCTGCGCGAATGTGGGAAATCTCCTGCCTGTGCCGGCGAACACGGCCACGACCGTTTACACGCGCTCTGTGAATTTCTCCTGCAATCCGGCCCAGCGGCGCGGCTACTGGGCGGAGGCCGAGGTTGGCCGGATCCTTCAGAAGCACGATCTGCAGTTTGGTTACACGCGCATCTTCATTGAGCGGGAGGCGGTTCTATCCAATTTCAATTACAACCAGATGTATCAAGGGAGCAACGTAACCGAGCATCGCTTCAGCGTGTTCTACACGATCAGAAGTAATGTGATCCTCGATTTCATCGGCCTGTTCGGCCGGCCGCTGAATTTCGGCAGCTCGAATCCGCCGATCGATACTCTCAAGCGCCTGCAGTTCGACGTCAATTACGTGTTCTGACGCTCTCGTCTTCCAAGACCATGCCTAGGCTGGAGCGAAGAGGGGATTAATTTTGGAGTAGACGAAGATTCGCCCGATTTTAGGTGTATATTCGGTCGCAGCTTCAAATCCGAAACGTACATTTCCGCTTCATCAAGGAGATATCCGATGCGACGATTTTGCTTACCCGTTGTGCTCGCGGCAGGAATCGCGATGCTAGCTTCCCTGGGACTCGCCCAACAGTCTCCCACTGCCGGACCCTATAAAGTGTTGAAGACCGTTAAAGTTGGGGGCGATGGCGGCTTCGATTACGTATATGCGGACGTTGCCGGCCGCCGCTTGTACGTTCCGCGCAGCGGCCCCACGGCCCGCATCACTGTATTCGATCTGGATACTTTGGAGCCGGCCGGCGAAGTGCCCGGTGTCAACGGGCATGGTGCTGTCGTTGACCCCAAGACCAATCACGGCTTCGTCACCAGCAATCCCGTGGTGATGTTCGATTCAAAAACCCTTGCGGTCATCAAGACCATCACCGTGCAGGGCAATCCCGACGGTATTCTCTTCGACGCATTCAACCAGCATGTCTATGATCTCAGCCACGCCGCTCCGTACGCTACCGTGATCGACACGAAAGACGGCTCCATCGTCGGCACCATCGATCTGGGCGGAGCTCCCGAACAGGCCGTCACCGACGGCAACGGGCACGTGTATGTCGATATCGAGGACAAGGGCAATATCGCGGTGGTGGACGCGAAGTCGCTTGCCGTGACGGCCCACTACGATGTTTCCGGTAAAGCCGGCACGTGCGCCGGTCTGGCCATCGATGCCAAGAATCGTGTTCTGTTTGTGGCCTGCCGCGATCCGCATGTGATGGTGATTCTCAACGCGGATGACGGCAACATCATCACCACGCTTCCGCTCGCCGGAGTCACCGATGGCGCCGTGTTCAACCCCGCCACCATGGAAGCATTCAGCTCGCACGCCGAAGGCACGCTCACCGTCATTAAGGAAAACGGCCCCACCAGTTTTTCCGTGGAGCAAAACCTCACCACGATGCCCAGTGCCAAAACACTCACGCTGGACACCAAGACAAATCACATCCTATCCATCGCCGCGGTGTTTGATCCTCCTCCGGCGGGGACGCCGCCACTCTCAAACGGGCGCATTGCTCGCGGACCCATGGTGGCGGGTTCGTTCTCCATCCTGGTAGAGGGAAAGTAGACGCCCCGCGCAAACGCGAAAGCGAAGCTGCTGTAGCTCGCCTCTTCAGAGGCGAGGGTTTAAATGCGCACCCGCCAAAATCCCCGCCTCTGAAGAGGCGGGCTACAGCAGGCGGACGTGTCCGAAATCATTCAGCGGATTTCCTACAACACGCCTAACGTCCTTCCGCCAGGGCGATCCACGCGCCGAGCGCCGCGGAAGTCCCTTCACCTCAAAATCAATTCCAACCTACAGTTTTCAAGGAAGTTGCCGATGAATTAGTGAGGACCGTGTTCCTGCGTCTGTGTGCGCATACCCAGACAGTCAACGGTATCAGAATGGGATTTCCTACTCCATCGTCCAGGCAAATCATTGCATTTGTTGCGGTTATGCTGACCTTGCAGGTCGGCGGATTCATCATCCTGGGGCAGGGTCCTGCTGGAACGCTATTCACCGATTGCCTGTCGATTGCCGCCAATATTCTGGCAATTACCTGTTCCATTGCCGCTTCCACACGAGGCCGCGGCGCCTCCCGCATTTTCTGGCTGTTGTTCGGCAGCGCCTTCGCGCTTCTGTTATTGGGTAACGCAGGCTGGGCTTATTGCCGCTACTTTAATGTCACCATTGCCGCGAACGCGGTTTTTCCTTCTCTGTTCTATCGCTTCTACGCCGTGCCAATCGCAATCACTTTGTTCCTGTCGGACGATATTCGCGCCTCCAAGCTGGAAACGTTTCTCGATAGCTGCATTGTTGTCGGGCTCGTTGGTTTGGGAATGTATCAAATTCAAATGGCGGAGCTCAATGCACTCGATCCGAATTTAGGAAAATTGATGACCACCGCCGCCGTGGTGAATGCCCTCCTGGTCATGACTGCGATCGGCCGGTTTTCCTTGTACAAGTCGGGAGTATTGCGTGGTCTATTCGGGCGGCTGGCAATTTACCTTTTCATTTATTCGTCCATCGCTTTATTGACCAGTTACGTCGATACATACCTTCCACGTATAGCGGATCCGATTGACCTGATCTGGATTCTGACGTACCTCGCCGCCGCCGCGTTGGCAATCACATGGCATCCGCCCGCCATGGAAGTGAATCGCGCGGAATTGCGCATCAGCAGGCGCGCCGCTCTCCTGTGTTTTAACTTGAGCATGGCGATCATGGTGCTGGGGAGCGCCGCTCTGGGGCTCAGGATCGTCGATGCTTCTCGCGTCGTGGGATTGGTGGCGGTCGGCCTGGTGCTATTTTCCTATACCATTCGCTGCGCGCTCATGCAGGACGCACAGGAGAAAAATGTGGCGGCGCTTAAAAAGGCGGAGTTTGAAATGAATCAGGCGTATCAGGCCGCTGAAGGCGCCAATAAAGCGAAGAGTGATTTCCTGGCCAACATGAGTCACGAAATCCGGAC
>PMOP01000177.1:0-1244 GCA_003161495.1 Acidobacteriota bacterium
AAGTACAAAGGTCGGTTTCCCTCCCTTGGAATGCTGAGTGACTAAGGCAACGGGAGGCATGTTCGCCCTCCTTTCGAGAAATCCTCAATTGCATCTTCGAACAAAATTGTCTCCATCCCTGCGTGTCATCGATTCTCAGCAACAGACGGTGCTGCTAGACCGATTTAGATTCAATCCGGGCAGCTTCCCCAGGTCAGCAGATTATTTCTAATTAAATTGATATAATGTGTATCGAAAAGCGAGTTACGGTACTAACTGTGCATTAGAAGCACCAAAGACGTGAATAACCCAGTATTTTCCAATGACATGTGAGGGTGCTGACTGCAAGTGGCTTAGTCAGATGAAAGAGGGCAAATTCGACTAATGTGCGTTTTTTTGAGGTTTTATAAAGGGCCAGTATCAAGACAACTCGGTTGAATCGTTCCAATTACAGAGATCCAGTACCTATCCCGAATTAATCGTCAGTGGCCCTGGACGGGTGGCCCGGTTTTTGAATTAGAACTTGGTGTGCCCTGTCCCACGCATTTTGTAGGGCGGGCCTTTTTCGTCTGCCCCTATACGCCTACCTAACTGAAACAAAACCCCGCCCTTGAAGAACGTCAAGTTCAGAATCCTAACGGAAGTAGAAGTACTGGAGTAGTATCTTAAAATGCGTCGGAGACAATGCTGCGTTATGTGAAACTCTGTCACCCATCCCACCTTCCGGGAACGCCCGCTACGGCTCCTCCGTGCCAAAAGACTCTGTGCTAGAATCCGCTCGAACTGCGGATCCTACCGGCGCTGGAAGTTGCACAGACCGGCCATGACTGATGATCAAGGAGGACGCCTACTATGGGTATAACCAGACGAACCATACTGGCAGCTGGCGCCGCGGCAGCGGCAACAGCTGCTTTGCCGGGCGCATTTGCTCAGCAGGCGAACAGCGGCGGCACTGGCAAGTTCTACGAGAAAGGCCCCGTTCGTATTTACTATGAGGAGGCCGGGGCCGGCTTCCCGTTGATGCTGCTTCCCGGAGGGGGATTGAACTCCACCATATCCTTCTTCGGCGGCAACTCGCCCTTCAACGCCGTTGAAGAATTCAAGGCACAGTATCGCTGCATCACCGCGGATCTGCGCAACGCCCCCAGCGGGCAGTCCACCGGACCTGTCGAGATCGACCGGCCGTGGGATTCCTACGCCGACGACCAGATCGGTCTGATGGATCATCTAGGCATCGACAAATTCATGGTGATGGGCTTCTGCAT
>PMOP01000177.1:1289-10701 GCA_003161495.1 Acidobacteriota bacterium
CGACCGAAAGTACCCGGGCGCATTTTGGACGACCTGGGGCCCGTTGCTGAACGCTAAGCGGCCCGAGATTACGTTGGAGACGGCCGACAAATTTGTGACCAGGATGTTTGAAACCAATCCGGACTTCGTCTTCACCGTGACACGCGATTTCGTGCGTAATTGCCAAAACCCGATCCTTGTCCTGCCGGACGACGTCCCCCCGCACCCTTACGCCGTCGCCATGGAGTGCGTGATGCTCGCGCCGAAAGCCGAAGTGAGCATCTTCCCCTGGAAAGAGCCGAAAGAGCGGATTCCGCTGGCCGTGCGCCAAATCCATTCCTTTCTCAAGGCGCATCAGACTGCGTAGACGGCGGCGTCTATTCGACAGGGTGGTCAAGGTTCCTTGTAGATCACTGCGTGCGCGTGCTTCGCCGGGATTGCCGCATCCTCGGCCTTTGTAAGCGGAACAGCTTTCTCTCCGTCGCGAACGGATTCCGCACGCATGAATTCATCGAAACCCGGCGCCGAGAAAACACAAATTATAGGCATTGATTCAACCAAAACCCTGCTCTTCGAGAATAGCAAGGACGGGGCACCCCAACCTCATATTGTTACCGCACGTAACTATAATTATCTAGTATCTATAAATGCGTCGTAGACAATCAACTGCACTGCCGGCAACCGGCGTTGTGATCGGCGATTGCGGACTGCCTTTGTCCGATTGGCACAGGATTCGCGCAATGGATTACGATGGTGGAGAGGAGACGAGCGCAGCGTGAGTCTGAAATTGCCAGCCGGCAAGTTTGCGGCCTACTTATTCGACTGCGACGGCACCATCGTCGATTCGATGCCTCTTCATTACCTTGCCTGGAAGATGGCGCTTGCGGAATGGAATTGCACATTTGACGAGCAGCTTTTCTATGCCTGGGGCGGTACTCCGACAGCGGAGATTGTTTCTTTGCTCAACAAAATGCAGGGCCTGCACATGCCGATCGAAGCTGTGGCCTCCCGAAAGGAGAATCTTTATCTCGAACGGCTTTCGCAGCTGAAGGCCATACCTGATGTTGTGGAGCAGATTGAGGCGCAGTATGGACGGATTCCTTTTGCCGTAGTGTCGGGGAACACCCGTGAGTCCGTAACGGCTTCTCTTCTCGCGGTCAAACTCTTCGATAAATTTGACGTACTCGTATGCGCTGGAGACTACAAGAGGGGCAAACCTGACCCTGAATCTTATCTGCTTGCCGCCGCCAAACTCGGAGTCGCGCCCGAAACTTGTCTGGTTTTTGAAGATGCAGACATGGGTATTGAAGCAGCCGACGCTGCGAGCATGGCCTCCGTGAAAATTCCTCCGCCCTGGGAAAGAGGCGCCTGACCTAACTGGAATGCACCAAGGCCCGAGAAGTTTATCGTCACGTGGGAATTCCAGATTCCCAGTTGACGAGAACCCCGTTTCACAGGACTTATCCTAACATTGCGATTTCACTGTCTGACGAGTTGACGGGAATACTCGCGTCTCCCAGGACACGATGTGTTCCAATAGCCTCAGCTTTAACAAAGTCCAGGATCGTAACTGGTGCATTTTCTTAACGGGGAGATTGGAACGAAAGCTGCCCCTCGAAATGGCAGGGGGACTTACATGCACGTGAATCGAGTGTTTTGGTTTTCCCATTTGACGTTCCAGCGGGCACTCCTTAGTGCAGCCATCAGCGTTCTTGCGATGGCCTTATCTACATGGGGACAAACCTCCGAACCAAAATCGGTTGATAATACCAAGCAGGTCCATTGGTACAAATACATCAATCGTGAGTACGGCTTTTCTTTTTGGTACCCGGACACGT
The DNA here is from genome assembly GCA_003161495.1 of Acidobacteriota bacterium. Taxonomy (GTDB): domain Bacteria; phylum Acidobacteriota; class Terriglobia; order Acidiferrales; family UBA7541; genus Palsa-360. The sequence continues at coordinate 3,107 of PMOP01000177.1, forward strand.
ACAAGACACAGCCGCTGCCCACACGCAATGACGCCGGTATCCGAGGGAATCGATTGCTCTTGTTGCGACGGAGCGACAACCCAGACGCGAGAATCTGGATCAGCATAGATATCCGGCCATTCAACTTGCACACTTTGGCGGAGGATAACGCTCCTAGGAATTGGGAACCTAACCAGGGCCCCATACCGCCCCCAAAGGGCCAACGGGTTGGTCGCCATGTTTTCTACATTTATGGTGGTGGCGATACCGGCCCCCTCTTTGTTCCAGATAGAGATTTCGTGAAGGTCAAAGGCAAGGTCCTCGAATTCCTGTTCGATGGGCCGTATGATATTGAGCAAGGCAATGCACCTACTAAGGAAACTCAACAACTTGAATCCAAGATACTGAAGACTCTTCGGACGTTCTAACTTTTCAACCGGATCGTGTGAAGGATAGTACATGCATGCTACCAAAGCTTCATCGGTGTTCGTTCTCGAGTCTGGTCTGCGGCGTGCGAGAGTGATTTTGGCGACCGCGTTCATCCTTGTATTGCCTGCGACAACGTGGGGGCAAACACTCACTCCGAAACCCGGTGACAATACGAAACAATCCCACTGGTGCAAATACGCTAATCGGGAATACGGATTTTCATTTTGGTATCCCGATACTTACAGGCCATTGCGGACATCACCTCCCAGTGATGAAGAGAAGGAGTCTAGGCCCTACGACAGGGGCTTGCTCTTGTTGCGACCTTTCGATGATCCAGATGCAGGAATTTGGATTAACATAGACGTGCGACCATTCAGCCTAGGAGCCATTGCACAAGAGTTTGCCCCAAGAGGTTCTGAACCCAGCACGCGACAACCACTCCCAAAGGGCCATCGAACTGGCAACCACGTTTTCTATTACTACGGTGGTGTCGGTGGTGGGCCTGGTAACAATCCTGATACCTATTTGGTGAATGTGAATGGCAAGACTCTCCAAATTCAATTCGATGGGCCATATACACATGGTCTCGACATACCTACTGATGAAACAAAAAAGCTTGAACCTAAGATATTGAAAACTCTTCGGACATTTCAGGTAGCAGCCAAGTCTTGATAAGTCCGCATATCGGAAACTGGCTTTTTGGCCTCGCGGAGCGGTTGAGTCGGCACCGTTTCTCAGATGGGATTGGCGACGGGACAGGCGATTCAGGCGGCTTGGTCTAGGAGCCTTCGACCTTGGGCGTCGACTGAGCTCCTGGCGGTTCGCGGAAAGGATCCATCGGAATCGGCGCATACTCGACGTCGATGATCTCGAGATGTTCCGTCTTCGCTGGCGCGTGCAGGTCCACGCGATCCCCGGGGCGCGCCTTCATTAGCGCAATGGCGAGAGGCGAGCGCCAGCTGATGTGGCCGCGATCGAGGTTCACCTCGTCGGTGCCGACGATCGAGACGACGTGTTTGAGGCCGGCGGCGTCCTTGTAGGTCACGGTTGCGCCGAAAAAGACGCGCGCAGCGGCTGGTCCCGGCCGCGGAGCGGCGGGGTCGACAACCACGGCGGCGTCAATGCGTTTCGTGAGAAAGCGAATCCGCGAATCGATCTGGCCTAATCGTCTTTTGCCGTAATGGTAGTCGGCGTTTTCACTGCGGTCCCCGTTACTCGCAGCCCACGCTACGACCTCTACAACTGCGGGCCGCTCGCGACTCAGCAGGAACCGATGTTCGTCTTTCAGCCGCTGCAACCCGGCGGGCGTGATGTAATTTTTGAGCGGCGGTCCGGGTTCGTCTCGCACCGGTTCTCTGAGCGGTCGCTTTGTTCGCATTTGCGAATCTGCCATGGGATTTCGTGTACTAGTCGGTGACCCGATCTCGGATGGTCCGCGCCCCGGTCCCGATAATTCCTCGCATGGTAAACGTGACGTACGCGGGCTGGATGTCGAATGATACATCGGTCTTTCCTGTGGCGCTCTTAGAAAATGCGGTTACCCGTCCGATTGCACATCGAGGCGAAGAAGTTTGCGGTTTCACCTGAGCGTTGAGCCGATGAGGTGCCCATTTCCAATTAATTGTTTGTGTTCGAGCTGTAGGCGCACACTCGTTCCGAGCAGATGGTTGGCAAACTCGAGGTTACCCTCGGGTGAAACTCGGATAGAGCCTGAGAAATCCTGCTTATCGTCATGTGGGATACTCTGTTTCCCAGTTGACGGTAACGCCGTTTGGGACTTGGCCGCCAGAGCCTCCCAATAGGCCTACTCCGGTAGCAAATTAGTTGTGTCGAGGGCAGGAGAAACGTACGATGACGGACCGTGAGGTCCCAATCGGAAATTCTGGTCTACTTGCTATCGGTGGTACGAGCTTTTCAAAAGGAGTGTTTTTGCGAATGCGCATCTTTAGCAGATCAAGTGCGGCTCTGTTGGTTAGTCTCCTCCTCGGATGGGCGGGTCTCCTAAATCTCTCGATGGTAAGAGCCCAGTCTCAGCGATCGTCGCAAACCGTCGCGGTCGGGCCGCAATACGATTCGACGCATGTTTATTTATCACCGGAAGATTTCGACCGCTTCGTTGCCTGCGTTCTAGCTACGTTCGGTGGCACGGCCTCGAAGGAAGGCATTGCCACGGTGACGCCGACGCCGAGCAGTACGATGTCTCAGGTCGTTTTCACACCAGTGGGATTTTTTTCGGTTTTCGGATTCAAAACTCCTATTCCGTATCCGTTTGGCGCCGAGCGGACGGGTTATTTGGTGAGCAACATGGACGCGGCGATTCGCGCATCACGCGCGGCCGGGGCGGAGGTTATTGTCGCCCCATTCGATGATGCGATAGGAAAGGACGCCATTATCCAATTTCCTGGCGGCGTCAACACACAGCTCTACTGGCACACCACCGCGCCGTCCTATGCGGCGCTCCAGACCATTCCCGAAAACCGGGTCTACATGTCTACGGACCGTGTCACGGCCTTCACGCGCAGTTTCCTAGCGTTCTCGCGTGGTAAGGTCGTGTCCGACGACCCGGACGCTCCCGGCGTCGAGATTGGGCGTCCCCGTGATACGTACCGGCGTATTCGCATTCAATCAAAATTTGGCAAGCTCACAATCCTGGTTACTGATGGCCACCGCCTTACCCCTACGGACGCGAGGTGACCGGCTACGAAGTTGCGGATATCCAAGATACTCTCAGTAAAGCAAGAGCGGCAGATGTTTCCGTTCTCGTGCCAGCGTATCAATCCGACGGTCGAATCGCAGCTCTGCTGCAATTTCCAGGGGGCTACGTGGCCGAAATACATGCGTCAAGATGAGCGCATACTGTACCGCTGTGATCGGCGTCTAGGTCGCGATAAGTCCTGCTTCTCGGAATATGGCATTTCGCGTTATGGCGCGGATTCCGGCGTCGGGACGGCGTCGAACGGGCTATGGGTGAGATCGAGAATTCACAATTTGGGCTTTCAGTCGCCAATTCCACAAGTTGTTCGCATAGAGTCCGATGCAGAAAAGATTGCCGGGAAGGAATCCGAATTCGGCCGTTCGCATTCCGATCAGACAAATGATGATGCTATTTGCTCCGGCAACGACCCAGCCTTGCCACAGCTTCTTCCCGACGAGGACCGTCGAAAGGATTGTTAAGAAACACGACAAATAATCAAGCCTCAACATTTTCCGCCCCGCCACCGAGTGTTAGAGTGCTCCATCCATCTGGTTTGCACTATATGGATCTGCGCGAGGATGCGCTAGTGGTCGGAAGTACAGGTGCAACTAAATTTGAATTGAGATTTTCAACACAAGGAATTTCACAGCTGGTGTAGTCCGCTTCTCGAAATGAGCCTCTTGTGATGATAGGACGGATTCCCACGCTCCGGTTAGGGCGTTTCCCGGGACTTGGCCGTCAGCAACCTCGCGGTCCCTCGATTGACAAGAAACGGCGGTCTTACTGGTTCAAAACGAATGTCAGCAATACCTTATTAATGCGGATCTTGCGATTGTGGTATTCGATGAAGCCAAGTTTTCTAAATTTGTTCATGAAGAAATTCACGCGGGAGCGCGTGGTGCCGATGATTTCCGACAAAGTTTCCTGGGAAACGATGGGCAATTCGTCGTTTCGCTGGTGCTGCACTTTGCCGTAACGGGCGAGAACGAGCAGCGCCCGGGCGAGCCGCTTCTCGCACGAATTGAAGAGTTGATCGATCAGAGCTTCCTCAATTCGATTTTGGTGACCGAGCATATATTCGACAAAACAGTCTGATAATTTGTCTTGTGTATGGAGCATGCCGAGCAATTCTTCTTTGTCGATGGCAAGGAGGGTGGTCGCCGTAATGGCAGTTGCCGTGCCGGTGCGGACCAACTGACCCGCCATGCAGCCCTCGCCAAAAAAATCGCTGGGACCAAGCATGGCGACCACCGCCACTCGGCCGGACGTGCTGACCACGGAGAATTTTACGTTGCCCTTTTGGATGTACATGACGCTCTTCGCCGCGTCGCCTTGACTGTAAATCTGCTCGTCTTTCCGAAATTCAGCAACCTTTCTTGCCATTCCCGAAGTATCGAGAAAGGCCGGCAGAGATTTCGTCTTGGATTCCTTGATTTTCATACGAGCATCGGAAGGCTTTGTTCCGAGGCCAGAAGGCCAATTCCCTCCATAGACCTGACCGCGAATCGCTTTGGTGAAGCGCCGGCACACTACTGGCTGCCGATGAACCTCCCGGGGAACGAATTCAGTTCTTACTGCTTTTTTCCGTATCCTTGACTGGAAGGAAGCAAAGAATCTGCTGCTTTAACTGCGCATCCACTTCATCCGCGATGGTCACGACATCCGGAAGCAACTTGCTGAATTTCACGCGATGCTCATTCCGGTGCAGCGTAGAAAAAATACAGACCTGCAGGATTCGGGATTCATCCACGACCATTGCAGCGGTGTAGCCTTGTTTGAATCGCAGCTCTCCGTGATGATGTGCGGCGACTGAAGCCGGAGCTTTCGATCCTTTGTCGAGTCGGAGCCTGGCAATCACGTCATGGAGGAGTCTTGGAAGATGGCCCGTTCGCTCTTCGAAATTCAAATCGATACGCATTAAATCTGGTTCTTTCTCGACAAGCCCGATCCACTCATGAATCGTGGGTTTGAGCTCCTGTTCGAGAATGTCGGCCACGCGCTCTGTACCTGCAGATGCAGGAGGGGGCTTATTGCTGGCCCCCGGTGAAACTGTAGACCTCGCCACAGTTACCTCCTCTTATCCAGAATAAGCTTCCCACTCTGGCACTCCCAAAGCTGTTCAATATGAGATACATTTCCAAGATAGGTATCTAACAGGGGAATTGATCTTCGGGCGGGGGTAAGCTCTGGCTCGTCCCCTCGACGGTGACGCTTTTTGGCCTCACGTGGTATGGGCCAACCGCGGCGGCAAATTCGTTGTATCCGGGGCGGGAGCAGCGTAGGATTCACGCTTCAGACATTCAAATCGGAAATTTGCGGGAAATCCAAAGGCCAGTGGCTCGATTTGAGCTGGAGGAGATTACGTCGCCTCGCACTGCATTTCTCGGGAAACTCCTCGGCCTTTACTTGATCGCCATGTCATTCACCATGTTCGTGCGCGCCCAGGCGACCGTGGAGGTTATGAAGGCAATCGTTCAAGACCGCCCGCTGCTCTTCATCGCGGGTCTCATGGGGGTGACTGCCGGCCTCGCGATTGTGCTCGCCCATAACGTGTGGTCAGGCGGCGCGCTGCCGATCGTCGTCACGCTCTTCGGTTGGGCAAGTTTACTCAAAGGTATGCTCTTGCTGGTGCTGCCGCCGGAGTTGGAATCTCGTATATTCATTGTTGGGCTGCGTTACGAAGAGCATCCGAATTTATTTGCCGCCGTAGCGTTTCTTCTCGGCGCCTACATGACTTATTCCGGCTTCCGCGCCGAAACTCGTTCCGTAAAATAGGCCGCGAGCGCCAAAAGTTAATTTCCACATTCTGAGAACGCCTTTTATCAAGACTTGGCCACCTGAAATCTTCGATCGCCTGTGCTTCGGTAGAGGCAAGTTCGTTGTGTCGGAGGCAGGAGAGGTGTACGATGCGCGAGCCGGAAGTCCAAACGGAAGATTCCGGCAAGCGACGTGGAAATGACGGCAAATGAGTGGGTCAAAACGCGTGAAGACGGAAGAAAAGTAAAATTCATCTACCAAGAGCTGCCGGATGACGGCGCGTTTATCACCGCACAGATTGCCGGCAATGAAGTCGTCTATTCAATTATATTGACCAAAGTAAAAAACCCGCTCAGTCGTGACGATGTGGAAGGCCGTTTTGAGAGTGAGCTTTTGAAGAAGTAGTTGCAGTCATCGGGTAGTGTCCGTCTGATCGAGACGCGGGTTGCGATTGACAACTACTTAAGAAAAAGCGGAATGGTCCATGAAGATTAGAATTCCTTCTGTGGCTTATCATGAAGCTGGACACGCGGTTGTAGCTTTCGTGCTGGGCATGGACGTTGAGCTGGTCAGCATTGAAACTCAGGGATTCCCACCCGGCTGGCTTTTGCGCGGAGGCGTTCTGGCTAGTTTCAATCTGAAAGGTACGGAGAACCGGGACGAGGCCGAAAGAGCGGCGACCGCGGGGCTCGCGGGCGAGCAGGCGGAGCGATTGTGGTGCAGTCAAAAGCCGTGGCGTCTCGCAAAAAGCACGCAACACGTCAGGTTTTCTGGAGACCACACCTATGTCGAGGAGATGCTTCGCCCCTTTATCAAAGATTCTGCCGACGAACGCCGCATAATCAAGCGCCTGAAAGAAGCCGCCCGGAGCCTGTTGGCGAGCCACTGGAGTAGCGTCGAAGCGCTGGCCGCAAAACTTGCGACGCGCAAAGTGCTCAACGGCAGGGAAATCAAGCGGTTGGTCAGTGTGAAAAAATAAATTAGCATTAAGGATGATTTAAAACTCTGGATGAGCTTCCAGAAGATGCGCCCCTCCGTTAACTCTGCTAATAAGCGCAACGGATATGAAAATCATAGTGGAGATAGTATTTTCCGTGGAATACGTCCTTGTTGATGCCCGGCCAGAACCCCTTTAATACGTTGAATACTCCGTCCAACTCCACCTGCGTTCGCCAGACCAAACGGTTTTCTGATGCGATGGATCGTTGGCAGGCCAGCGTGCAATGGAGTAAACTTCCTGTGTGGGGAGTTTATTCCTATGTCTATACGTCCCGTGAAACGCCTGATTCGGTCCAAGCCGACGCGCGATGGCGCCGGCGTTCATCTGCGCCGCGCATTCGGCTTCGATCACACGACCGATTTCGATCCGTTTCTCCTGCTGGATGATTTTCGCAATGACGTTCCGGAGGATTATCTCGCGGGGTTTCCGTGGCATCCGCACCGCGGCATCGAGACAATTACGTATGTGCTTGCCGGTACCGTCGAGCATGGCGACAGCATGGGCAACCGCGGTTCGATCGCCTCAGGCGATGTGCAGTGGATGACGGCGGGAAGCGGGATCATTCATCAGGAGATGCCGCGCGGCGATCAGGCGGGGCGCATGCACGGTTTCCAGCTGTGGGCGAATCTTCCAGGGTCGCTGAAGATGACGCCGCCGCGTTATCAGGGAGTGGAAGCGAAGGACATCCCGGTGATGACGGACGACGACGGCACGCAGGTTCGCCTGGTCTGCGGA
>PMOP01000478.1 GCA_003161495.1 Acidobacteriota bacterium
CAATTCCCTCTGACGTATGGGCCCTATGGAACTTTGCTGATCAGTTGCGCTGGCGATGGGAGCTGCGAGGCGTCCCATCCTCCACCGAGCGTTTGGATTAAAACCCCACTGGCCGTCATCTGCTGAATTCGAAGAGTGACCGCAGCCTGCTGGCTGGACAGCAACGCGGTTTGCGCGGTAATCACATTCAGAAAAGGATCAATTCCCAATTTGTAACGATCCGTGGCGAGAGCCAGGGTTTTTTCGGCCGAGGCGACCGCAGTGTCCTGATATTGGATTTCCGCGGAAAGAATCCGCAGCGATGCAAGATTGTCTTCTACTTGTTGAAATGATGTCAACACCGCCTGGCGATAGTTAGCCACGGTTTCATCGTACTGGGCTCTGAATTGCTCCATGGTAGCCCGGCGCAATCCGGCGTCAAAAATAGTTTCCGCGGCGGCCGAGCCAATGGAGAAAAAGCGGCTGGGCCATGAGAACCAATCCGTAATGGAGGAGCTTTCCAGGCCAGCCGCAGCGCTTAGCGTAACCGTCGGGAAGTATGCGGCTCTCGCGATACCAATCTGTGCGTTGGCCTGAGCAACCAGGCGCTCTTCCGCGGCAACATCGGGACGCCGCTCGAGAAGTTGGGACGGAACGCCGATGGGAATTGTCGGAGGATTAGAATGTAAAGGCTCGACCGGAATGGAAAAAGTGGATGCGGGCTGCCCAGTCAACATGGCGATGGCGTGTTCCAACTCCGCCCGCAGGATACCCAAAGCGGTATCCTGCGCTTTGGTGGATTCCAGCAGAGTTTCAGCCTGCGCCACAGCTTCATCCGCGCCAATTCCTGTTTCGTATAAAGCCTTGTTCAGATCGAGCGAGTGCTGATAAGCCACCACGGTCTGATCGAGCAACTGCTTTAGCGAATCCTGCCCGCGAAGCTGAAAATAATCCACGGCGACTTCGGCCTGGACGGTGAGTCGCGTATTTTCCAGGTCCGCCGCGCTGGCCTGCGCCCCGTACGATGCCGCCTTGACTGTATTCCGAATACGGCCGAACAGGTCCGGCTGCCAGGTCGCATCAAACGGGAGCGTGTAATCGACAAAAATGCCCGACAAGGAAGATGTGGAAACACTTCCCGCGCCTGAACTGGACGCTGATGAACTTGCCACCTTGAGACTCGAAGAAGGCCGCTGCGCGGTGATGGAGGGATTTGTCGAAACCGTCGGGAAAAGTTGCGATCGAGCTTCTTTGACGAGGGCGCGCGCCGCGAGAAAGCTGGCTGCGGATGCCGCGATGCTTTGATTGGAAACGTTGACCTTCTCTTCCAGCGCGTTCAATTCAGGCTCATTGAATATTTCCCACCACTTCCCGCGAAGCGTGTCATCCTTCGGCTGCGCTACTTTCCAACCGTCCGTCGTGGCGTAATCCGCCGGAGTAAGTTCCTTGAATGCCCCGGGAGTGTCCGCGGTCGGCGTGTGGTACTTCGGACCGACCGAGCAGCCGGCCAGGAGGCAACTCACACTGAGAAATATTGCGGATCTTATAGGAAAAGAAGTCATGACTTTATGATTGAACCTCATGATGGCTCCCATGAAATTAATCCGCGGCGCTTGGCGCCGGTCCGCTCTCGCGATGCAGGACTTCGCTCTGTTTTCCCTGCATGCGCAGCCGCAACCGGTCAAATTCCAAATAAACGACCGGCGTTGTATAGAGTGTGAGCATCTGGCTCAAGATCAGCCCTCCGACAATCGTGATGCCCAAAGGGCGGCGAAGCTCAAACCCTGTGCCAGTCCCCAGCGCGAGCGGCAAAGCGCCTAGTAACGCGGCCATGGTGGTCATCAGGATGGGACGAAAGCGCAACATGCACGCTTCAAAAATCGCGTCGCGCGTGCTCTTCCCTTCCTGGCGCTCCGCCTGCAGAGCGAAATCGATCATCATGATGGCGTTCTTTTTTACAATTCCGATCAACAGCACAATGCCGATGATGGAGATGATGTTCAGATCCTCCTTAAAAAGCATCAACGCCAGCATCGCTCCCACGCTCGCCGATGGCAAAGTGGAAATGATCGTTAAGGGATGAACCAGACTTTCATACAGAATGCCGAGAACGATGTACACCGCCAGCAACGCCGTAAGAATCAGGACAGGCTCGGTACCCAGAGATTGCTGGTAGGCGAGTAATGTGCCGGCATAGAAGCCTTGCAAGGTCGAAGGAGTGCCAAGCCTCTTTTGCATCTGATCGATCGCTAACGTTGCCTGGCTCAGAGAAACGTTCGCGGCGAGGTTAAAAGACAGCGTTACGGACGGGAACAAGCCGGTATGGTTGATAGAGAGCGGCGTCGTGTTGGCCTGACCCTTGGCTACGGTGAGCAACGGGATATTGCTGCTACTGCTTGCCGTATGGAGATAAATATCTTTCAGTCCTTCCGGGCTTTGCCAATATTGCGGCGCGACTTCCAGCACCACGTAATACTGATTTAGCTGCGTGTAGATGATGGACACTTCCGACTGGCCGAAGGCGCTGTACAACGCCGAGTCCAGCGACTGAGCGGTAAGGCCGAGCTTCGCTGCGGTAACACGATCATAATTCATCAGCTCATCCAGGCCTCCGTTCTGCTGGTCGGAGCTCACGTCCTGCAGACCCGGGAGCTTCTGCATCTGCGTCAGCAGGATCGGTCCCCACTTAGTGAGATCCTGCACATTGTCGGATTGGATCGTGTACTGGTACAACGCGTTACTGGACCGGCCGCCGATGCGCAAATCCTGCACAGGTTGCAGGAACGTGGAGGCTACCGGCAAGCGATTCAACTGGGGACGCAGGCGGTCAATGATCTGGCTGGCGCTGACGTTGCGCGCGGCCAGCGGCTTGAGCGCGATGAAAAGCGAGCCTGTATTTGTGGCTCCGTTGCCGCCTGTAAAGGCGATGACATTTGCGACGGCCGGATCATTCTTGATCACGCCGACGATGCGCTGAATGGAATTGTCCATCGCCGAAAAAGAGGAATCTTGCGGCCCGCGCACTCCGCCGGTGATCGCTCCGGTATCTTCCTGCGGGAAAAAACCTTTTGGAATCTTGACGATCAGCAGCACATTGAGCGCAATGGTCAGAAAAAGCACGATGAGGGTGAGAGTCGGATTGTCCAGCACCCAACGCAGGCTGCCGCGATACAACGAGAGCACACCGTCAAAAAACTTTTCGCTGGCCATGTAAATGCGCCCGTGTTTTTCCGCGTGCTCGTCTTTCAACAGGTAGGCGCACATCATGGGCGTCGTGGTCAGCGAGATCAACATGGAAACGACAATGGAGGTTGACAGCGTAATGGCAAATTCGCGGAAGAGGCGCCCGACAATTCCACCCATTAAAAGAAGAGGAATGAATACGGCAATGAGCGAAATGCTGATGGTGAAAACGGTGAAACCGATTTCTTCCGCGCCCTTCAGCGCGGCGGCAAAGGGTTTCACGCCGTTTTCCAGATGCCGCGTGATATTTTCCATGACCACAATGGCGTCATCGACCACAAATCCCGTGGAAATGGTCATGGCCATCAGCGAAAGATTGTCCAGGGTATATCCGAACATATACATCACCGCGAACGTGCCGATCAATGAGACCGGCACGGCGACGCCGGGAATGAGAGTGGCCCGGGCGTTACGCAGGAAAACAAACACCACGACGATGACCAGGGCGATGGAAATAATCAGCGTGCGCTCGACGTCGCTGACCGAGGCGCGGATGGTCGTGGTGCGGTCCAGAACAATGGTGGTATCGATGCCCAGTGGAATGGATGCCTGGATGATAGGGAGTTGCGCGCGCACGCGGTCCACCGTATTAATAATATTGGCGCCGGGCTGACGAAAAATGATGACGGTAACCGCGCGTTTGCCGTTCAAATATCCGGCGGCCCGCACGTTCTGGACGGAGTCCGTAACCTGAGCCACGTCGGACAGGCGGATCGCCGCGCCGTGGCTATAGCCGACGACAAGCGGCTTGTAATCGACCGCGTGCGAGATCTGATCGTTGGCCAGAATGTCTTCGGTCACATTGCCGTCGGTGATTTGACCTTTCGCGAGATCAGAATTTTGCAGGCTCAACACGGACTGCAAATTTCCAACGGTAAGTCCATAGCCGGCAAGTTGCGTGGGATTTGCATCCACACGCACGGACGGCAGCGCGCCACCTCCGACAACTACCTGACCAACGCCCTGAATCTGTGACAGCTTCTGTTCAATGACAGTCGACGCTTCGTCATACAGTTTATCGGGACCATATTTGTCCGA
>PMOP01000120.1 GCA_003161495.1 Acidobacteriota bacterium
CTGAGCGCATCTCCCTCCCGGGGACAATTTGCGCGCATCATGTTCCCTCCCGCATTCCGAAACTTTGCTTTCCCAGCATCCCGGCCAATTTCTTCCTGGCGCGAAACAGCAGGACGCGCACACTCTTTTCTTTCAGCTCCAACACCTGAGCAATTTCCCGATGGTCAAAACCTTCCACATAGGCCAGCCAGAGAAGCGTCTGCTCCTGCGTTTTGAGCCGCCTAAACACGCTCATCATATCTCCGCCGCGTTCGGTATTTTCGACGGCTTCCCTGCGAAAAATTCCCTCAAGGCTCCAGCGCCGTTCGCGCTTCAATCGCCGCCAATGATCCGAAAGCAAGGAACTCGCCGTCCGGTAGAGATACGCCTTCCTCTGAAATTTTTCCATCGCGGGCAACTCGGCGCGAAGGAACCGGAAGAACGTTTCCTGCAGGATGTCGTCCGCAAGCGCCGCATCGCCCGAAACCTTTCGGATGTAGGACCGCAGGGCCGGGCCCATCTCCCGGTAAAACGCAGCGAAGGCGGCTTCATCCATGCGTTGAGGCAATTGGGCCCTTTCAGCGATCGCTGATCCGCGTTCCACAAACGCGGCGGCAAGACAGTGCACGGGCGTATCATGATCATCCATCAACGTTTGGGGCCTAGTTCTGCGAAGCCGGCAAATTTCCCGGGCCGGCGTCATTCGCCAGACTGCGACTCTTCGAGAGACGGCGGGAAATTGCGGACGAGAGCAAGCAGCCGGCTCCCCCAGCAACTAGCAAAACGCCGGGTATTAAGAAATCTTTCTCCACCCAGGTTAAACCCAACATGGAAAGGCCCACCATCGCGAGTACAACGCCGTTTCGTAATGATTTTTCTTTGGATTGGGCGCTCTGAGACCACATCTCTTCGAGAAATCGCTGGCTCCCCTTGCTTTCCAGAAACTCGGCAAAGTCCCGTCCCGAGGCAAATTTGTCCAGGAGCTGCTTGTGGAACTCCGCTCTATTTTGGTTGAGGGCCTGCTGTTGCCGCCACCTCAGCCAAATGATGCCGAAAATCATGGCAAACAGGCTAAGCGGAACAAGGATGCCGGTAAGAACGTTCATCGGGCCGTGTCTCACCGCTTCCAGCGCGATCTGCTGGCCATACTGGTCTGGCGGCTGAGAATCGGGAAGGCTCTGCGTTGTCTGCAAGAAGAATGGCGTGATCTTTGTGCCAATCAGAATCAGACTTGCGATCATCTTTCCTCCTGAGATTGTTCTAGGAACACTGGATCGCCAACGGATCCTATTTAGTTCCTACGGTCATAACGCTTTCGACAGCGTGGAAGTTAACAGGAATCTTATTGGAATTTTCGATTGAGGATGCTCTTGCTTAGGATAGGCATCTACACCTCCTCGCCCGAAAACGGGTGACCCCGGGAAAGGTTTGGCTAACAATTGCCGGATGGTGTGGCCCTTACCGCAGCCACGCGATCTTGATCTCGTCCTCAACCTGCCGAAATTCGCGATCGCCGGTCACAAGTTCCGCGTTTCGTATCTTTGCCAGCGCGGCAGCGAATGCATCCGCGTAGGAGAATTTTCTTGTGGCTTTAAAAATGGCGGCTTGGCGCACCAGCTCCAGATTCTTTTCGTCCACGCCGACAATCTCAATCGTCAAGCCGGCCATTTCTTTCGCGATCTGCTCCGCGGCCTTCTGTGAAATTTTGCGCATGGTGTTGTAGTAGATTTCGCCCCAGTTGACCACACTGAGCAGCAGCTTGTGTACGCCGGTCTCCGCCTTGACCAGAAGTTGTTCGACCTGTTCGGCCGCGGGCTCGTCTTCGAAATACGCGATCAACGCCCAGCTGTCCAGGACTTTAAAAGCCATATCAGAGTTCCCGCTCGCGCTTGCGGTCTTCCATCATCGACTTCAGCACGCCCGAACCCTTCAAGGACCCGCGCAGGTTCCTGATGTGCCTCGGCGTAATGGGTTTCAGCACGATCGCGTCTCCCTCCTGGTAGACCAGCGCCCGGGTGCCTTCCTCGATTTCAAATTCCTTGCGCAACCAGCTGGGAATGACCACTTGTCCCTTCACGGTGAACCGAATCGTATCCGTCTTGTTGGTAGTCTTCATATCCTATTATCTTACATGATCAACAAATGTAAGTCCATCTATCAGCAGTAGGATATTTCTATTACAGTAGAACATATCCAGGAACGAAGACCATGAATTTCGCTCGCGCTTTTGCCCAGTGTTCCCTTCCCCACGGATGTATGCTTGCATGCTCATTTATGAGTATTTCAAGAGCCAGAACGATTGCGTTCGATGTGCTGCTGCGCGTCGCGAAACAAAATGCGTACGCGGACGATGTGTTGCGCGCCGAGCTTGATGGGACGGTGAAGACCGAAGATGCCGGGCTCGCTACGGAACTGGCGCTGGGCGTTTTGCGCTGGCAGAGGCTGCTGGATTTCGTCGTCGACCGCTACTTGAAAAAACCCGCGAATACGGCCGACGTGGAAGTTCGCATCGCGCTGCGATTGGGCTTGTACCAACTTATGTTTCTGGATCGCGTCCCGGCGCGAGCCGCTGTTCACGAATCGGTGGAATTGGTCAAGCGGGCTCGCAAACGTTCGGCGGCGACTCTGGTGAACGCCATTCTGCGCAAGGCCGCGAAGGAACCGCTTCCCGGAAATTCGCCTGCGGAAGCAGTCGCGCGCCTCTTTGCCCCGGACCTCTCTCTCGCGGACCGGCTCGGAATTCAATTTTCGCACCCTACTTGGATCGTCGAACGTTGGCTTGGAATTTATGGAGAAGAGCGCACGCGCGCGCTGCTCCATTCGAACAACCGTGTGCCTGTTCTTTCCGGCTACCTGTTCGATCCGCAGCGCAGCGAAGATGCCGCGAAGGCGCTCGAACGGGCTGGGTGCCGGATTCTACCGGGACGATTGCTGCGCGACGCCTGGGTTTTGGAAGGAGGAAATCCCTCTGCGTGCGAGGCGGTGCGTTCCGGTTGGGTAGCGATCCAGGATGAGGCTTCCCAGGCCGTAGCGCGCCTTGTGGCGGGCGATCCCGGCAATGCGGTACTCGACCTATGCGCTGCGCCGGGCGGCAAGACCTTGCTCCTCGCAAGAGCGGTGGGAACTCAGGGCCACGTCGTCGCCGCGGATCTCCACGAGCATCGTGTGCGCGCCATGAAGGGGCGATTCGAACTCGCCGGCGTTCGAAACGTGGAAACCGTCACGGTGGACGCGGAGCAACAGCTCCCTTTCGAACGCCTGTTCGATCGAATTTTGGTCGACGTTCCCTGTTCTGGAACGGGCACGCTCGCGCGGCATCCGGAGATTCGCTGGAAACTTCGCGCGGAGGACCTTCGCGATTTGCATGGGCGTCAGGCTCGATTGCTGCGAAATGCGCTTCCTCTACTCGCTCCACAGGGACGCCTCGTGTACTCGACGTGTTCGCTCGAGCCGGAGGAGAACGAACTTGTCACGCGCGAAGTACTGGGGACGCTGGGCGACACTTTTCGTATTGCCGATCCGCGGGCTGTCATCGAAACTTTCTTGCAGGAGTCAGTGCGCGCGGAGAGTGTTGTTTCCGCGGATGGCTTCTTTCGGACTTTTCCTTCTGAACAGGGGACGGATGGATTTTTTGCGGCCTTGATTGAGAGGCGGAATTCATAAGGATTAACACAGGGGGCACAGAGGGAGGAACACAGAGGGGCACAGTGAATCCCTGGGAATATTTTTGCTCGCCGTTTTTTCAATTCTCCTCCGAATTTCCGAACTCTCTGTGTCCTCTGTGGTGAAACGCCTTTTCTTGTGTTGCGGTGGAAGGTTTGGGGCAGCGCGTGCTAGATTGAACGCGGTGAATCGATGAGTTTTCGCGAACGGATCGAATGGGTATTTCGTATGGGGCTGCTGGTGTTCATTCTGGCAGCGGCGGCGTTCTTGAGCGCCGTGACGGTGATGCGATTCGCGATTCAGGGCCGCGAAGTAAGCATGCCCAATCTTGTCGGCAAAAGTTCCGCCGAAGCGTTAGCCCTCGTGCAGGGAGGAGGGCTGCAATTGAAGGTTGTCGATCGCGTGTATAGCCCGTTGCCGGCCAATGCCGTCGTCCGGCAAAGTCCCCCAGAGGGCGAGCGCATGAAGGTGGCGCAAAACGCGCACGTGGTCTTGAGTCTCGGCCCCCAAAATGTAACCACTCCTTCCCTGGTCGGAGAATCGCTTCGAGTGGCGCGCATTCAGCTGCTGCAGGTAGGCCTACAGTTGGGCGAAGTAACCACCTACGCCGCCCCGGGCGCTGCGTCCGACACGATTTTGCAACAAACCCCGCCGCCGGGAACGCGCGCGGCAAGCCCTCGCGTCGATTTGCTCGTGGCCCAAGGTGGGGCGCCAGTCTCTTACGTAATGCCGTGGCTCGTAGGCATGGCTCTGCCGGACGCGGATCACCTGATCACTTCCGCCGGGTTCAAGCTGGCCAAAACAACGTACATTCCTTCTCCGCAGTGGCCGAAGGGCGCGATCACAGAGCAAACCCCCGCGCCGGGCACCAGGATTACGAGCGATACAGACATTGAAATGGTTGTGGCGCAGTAGAATTTCGCTACCCGCGCCGCTCGATTTTTCGTTGATGAGTCCCGGTGCACCCAAAAGCGTGAATCTGGTAAGATGTCCGCGGAGAAATTGTGACTTATCCCGTTGAAATCGCTCCGTCGATCCTGGCTGCGGATTTTTCCTGCCTGGGGGATGGAATCCGCGCAGTGGAACGCGGCGGCGCGGCGATGCTCCACGTCGATGTGATGGACGGCCATTTCGTGCCAAACATCTCCATTGGCGTTCCCGTGGTGATTTCCCTGCGCAAGGCAACCCGGCTGCCCCTGGACGTGCATCTGATGATCCAGAATCCGGAGCTGTTCATCCAGGCATTCGCGGAGGCGGGCGCCGACATGATTTCCATTCACGAGGAAGCTACGCCGCATCTGGACCGGGCGCTCTCCATGATTCGAGAACATGGATGTCAGCCGGGCGCCGTAATCAATCCGGCGACTCCGGTATCGGCTCTTTCGGAAATTTTCGGCAAAGTGGATCATATCCTGGTGATGTCGGTGAATCCGGGATTTGGCGGGCAAAAATTTATTCCCGGTGCGCTCGGGAAGATTCGCGAGCTAAAACGAATTCGCGAGAGTTATAATCATTCCTTCAGGATCGAAGTGGATGGGGGGGTCGGTCCGGAAAATGTGGCGGAACTGGTTCGGGCCGGGGCCGAAATTCTGGTGGCCGGAACCTCCATTTTTCATACTCCCGATGCCGCGGAAGCCGTGCGGTCGATGAAGCAAACAGCCGACGGGGCGCTGGCGCAAAAAGTTTGAAGCCGCAGGAGAATAGACCAAGTTGAAAAAAAACCGAACCATTTATCTCGTGGCAATGGGAGCGACACTGCTCGCCGGATGTCTCGGCAAGAAAACCGTGGCGCCGGTTGCGGGAACCTCCGCCGAGCCCGACTCGGTCCTGTATAACAAGGCCAGCAATGACATCAAGCACGGCAGATATTCCGTGGGCCGCCTGGCTCTGCAAACCCTGATCAATACTTACCCGGACAGCGAATTCCTGGCCAAAGCAAAACTGGAGATCGCGGAATCCTACTACAGAGAGGGTGGAACCGCGGGGCTCAAGCAATCTATAGTGGAATGCAAGGATTTCATCACGTTCTTCCCGTTCCTCGATGAATCGGCGAACTGCCAGCTGCAGATTGCCATGGCGCATTACCGGCAGATGGAAAAGCCGGATCGCGATCACGCCGAAGCCGTGCAAGCCGAGGCCGAATTCCAGACGTTCCTGGAAAAATATCCCAACAGCGCCCTGCTTCCCCAGGCTGAGCAGCACCTGCGCGATGTGCAGGAAGTTCTGGCGGAGGGCAATTTCCGAGTCGCCAGCTTTTATTACGTACGCGCCGCGTACAGAGCCGCGGGCGCCCGCCTGATCGAATTGACCAATCGTTATCCCTTGTACAGCGAAGCGGATCACGCCAACTGGATGCTCGGGCAGATTTACGAAAAGAGCGAGCACAACGATATTGCCGCGAAGTATTACAGCAGGATCGTAAAGGACTATCCGCTTTCTCCGCTCGCGGGCGATGCGAAGAGCAGGCTCGTCAAATTCGGCGTTCCGGTTCCTCCCGCCGATCCCACCGCGCTCGCGCGAATGCAAAAGGAACAAGCGACCGACCGGGCTGGATTCGTGAAGCGATCCGTGACTTTCCTGAAATCGGGTCCCGATGTATCGACCGCGGCGCGGAATGGCGCGCCGACCATGACGCCTGCCAGCGAATCCGGCGATGAGACCATCGGTTTCGGATTGCAGCCAAACGCAAATGCGGCCACAGGCTCCAGCATAGGGAGCACGGCTGCGGTGGAAACCGTTACGCCGGGAAGCCCGGACGCACTGCCTCAGACGCCCGCGGCTACGCCCGCGCCGGATGCGGCTCCAGCGGCAACGGACCCAGCGCAACCCGGAAGCGCTACGACTCCCGCGACGACGGGCACAACGCAACCTGCGGCTAGCGGTTCGAGTGATTCGAGCACCACGCAGCCGGCAGACTCCACGACTCCGGCAACGCCGGCCAATACGAATCGGGAATCCACCAGCAAGAAAAAGAGTGGCCTCCGAAAGCTCATCCCCTTTTAGCTGTTTTCCATTCATTCACCTCTGCCACGCTTGCCCCGAGGCCTCTCTGGGTCGGGTACTGTTCCTGAGGACAACTAGTTCATTCAGACACACGCCTGTTTGGTCTTTATTGACTCAGCCAGATCATGGTGTTACGAATGGTCTAGGGTTTCCGTGCGCCCTGGCGCAAAAGGCCATATTTGCGCCCTCGTAATTGGGAGGACGGCCCGTGGCAAAGATTCTGGTAGCCGACGACAATAGCAACGTCCAGAAGACGGTAGCGCTAGCCTTGTCCGAACTGGGTGTGGATGTTGTTGCCGTAAACAATGGCGACGCCGCCGTCAGGAAGCTCGCCGATATTGCTCCCGATCTCGTTCTGGCCGACATTTTTATGCCGGTGCGCAATGGCTATGAAGTCTGCGAATACATCAAGAACGATTCGCGTTTCTCGCACGTGCCCGTGGTGCTGCTCGTAGGAGCCTTTGACCCTCTGGATGAACGCGAAGCGCAGCGCGTTGGCGCGGACGGAATTCTAAAAAAGCCATTCGTTCCGCCCGACCCGTTGATCACGATGGTGAAGACGCTGCTGGAGCGAGCTGGGTCCGACCGTCTCGTGGCCGTGGCGGCTTCCAAGCCCGCGGCTGCCGTACAAGCCAAGGCTGGCGGGGTCGCAACCGCAATTGAGGATCATCCTGTCCAGCAAGCACCGGAAGAATCGCATCATGAGGAAGAATTTCAGCCGCCCGTTGACCGCGTGTCTTTTGGCGAAGGGGAACATCCGATTGCGTTTGGGCAGCTTTTAGATCCTCCGTCAAAGGAAACGCCAAGCGCGGGAACCGGAGTGCTCGATCCGGTTGACGACGAACAGGTAATGACAAGTTCTCGCGACGCGGCATTGGGGGACCCGATTTTTTGGAAAGCCGGCGAGGCCGAACCGGAGACGGAAAAGGAAAATTCAGAAGAAGACGAAGCAGACATTTCACCCAGTCTTCCCGCAGCCGCATGGAAACCGGACCAGAAGACCGCGCCTGTTCGCGAGGAACCTGAAGAAATGATTCAACCCGTCGAGCCATTTGAGCTCGTGCGGGACCAGGAAGACGCCGACCAAACTACGGTCGTGGAAACGTCTATTCTGCAAGATGCGGCTTCGCAAGCTTCCCTGAACGTGGAAGCCGGAAAGCCGGATGATCTCGCTGCCAATCCAATCGAATGGATGGCCACGGCTCCTTCCCTGCCCGTTGAGGAAACTTCGGAGGCGGCTCCGGAAGGAAGCACAGCAGAGCCAGACGCCGCTGAAGAAATTCACGAAAACGAAGCAGTCAGCCTGGAACCTGCTCCTGTAATGGCCGTGCCTGAGCCCTCCGCATCGGTTGTGCTTCCGGCCTCGCTGCCGAGTTCGATTCCAGCGCCATCGCCGGGACTGCCCAAACTGGCAATGCCTGCGGAGCTGGAAGCAAAAATCGCCGTCGAGATTCAAGACACTCTCAAAGCGCAATCTTTCCTCAAGCCTGTGGATCAAAGCACCGAGGATACGGCGCGTTCGATTCCGTCGAAGGATTGGGCGGATTTAGCTGCGAGCCTTCAGTTTAAACCGATCGAATTTGGGATAGAAAAATCAAAGCCCGCGCCCGCTTCTGCCGGGCCGATTCCCGCGGCGACCCCGGCAAATGGCCAGTCCGTGCCGGCGAGCTCCACGCCGTCTGTTCCGCCGGATCCTGCTTTGGTTGAGGCGGTGGTTCAGCGCATTCTGGATAAGATGCGTCCGCAAGTAGTGGATATCATCACCAAGGAATTCTTGCGGCCGATCGTTCAAGCCCTCGTGCACCGCGAAATTGAGAAGCAGTAAGATCTCAATCTCTACGCTTTTTCTTTTCAAATCCAAATAAATTGTTTTTTCTTAGCGCTCCGGGAAGGCGCATTTGACCGTCTGCGCGAGCGTCCGTATAGTTATTCTCTTACCTACAGGTCTGGAGAACATGCCGAGAGAAATTCCCAAGGCTTACGAGCCGCAACTGATTGAGCAAAAGTGGGCGAAGAAATGGGCGGAAGAAAACCTGTTTCGCGCCGACGTGAATGCGCCGGGCCCCGTTTTCTCCATCGTCATTCCGCCGCCGAACGTGACCGGGTCGCTGCACATTGGGCACATGCTCGATCACACGGAGATCGATATCCTGACGCGCTGGCGCCGCATGCAGGGCTACAACACGCTCTATCTGCCGGGGACCGATCATGCGGGAATTTCGACGCAGCGCGTGGTGGTGCGCCAGCTTGCCGCGCAAGGAATCAATTATCGCGACCTGGGCCGCGAAGCGTTTGAGAAAAAAGTCTGGGAATGGAAGGCGGAATCCGGCGGCAAGATCACGCGGCAAATGCTGCAGCTGGGCGAAAGCTGCGACTGGACGCGCGAACGGTTCACGCTTTCGCCGGAGTTGTCGCGCGCCGTTACGGAAGTTTTCGTGCGCCTGTATGAGGATGGGCTGATCTATCGCGGGCATTACATCGTGAATTGGTGCCCGCAATGCCGCACCGCGATCAGCGATCTCGAAACCGTGCACGAGGAACGTCAAGGCCACCTCTGGCACATTCGCTACCCGATTGTGGGGACGAACGAATCCGTCATCGTGGCCACCACGCGGCCCGAAACGATGCTGGGGGATACGGCCGTGGCCGTTCATCCGAGCGATCCGCGCTACCAGCATTTGATTGGAAAAATGGTTTTGCTTCCGCTTGTGAACCGCGAAATTCCCATCGTGGACGATTTTGTCGTGGACCGCGACTTTGGCACGGGCGCGGTGAAAGTGACTCCGGCGCATGATCCGAACGACTTTGAAATCGGTCGCCGCCACAATCTACCCGAAATCGACGTCATGACCGACGACGCGAAAATGAGCGCCGCGGCGGGGCCTTACGCAGGACTCGATCGATTCGAGGCGAGGAAGCGCGTGGTTGCGGACCTTGAGGCTGCCGGGCTGCTCGAGAAAATTGTCGACCATACGCACGCCGTCGGAGCTTGCGACCGCTGCGGGACGATTATCGAGCCGCGCGCTTCGACGCAGTGGTTTGTGAAAATGAAGCCGCTGGCCGAGCCCGCGATTGCGGCCGTTGAGCGCGGCGACATCGAAATTGTGCCCGACAATCGCCGCACCGAATATTTCGAGTGGATGCGCAACATTCGCGACTGGTGCATCTCGCG
>PMOP01000319.1 GCA_003161495.1 Acidobacteriota bacterium
ATCAAGAAGGCCGGACAGCGTGCCGCCTCATTGACTCGCCAACTCCTGGCATTCAGTCGTCAGCAGGTGTTAGAGCCGAAAATCCTGCACCTGAACGCAGTAGTCAGCAACGTACAAAAAATGCTCGGCCGCCTGATCGGTGAGAATATCGAACTGGAATCATCGTTGGAACAGGATTTAGGGAATGTCAAGGCTGATCAAGGACAGATTGAACAAGTCATCTTGAACCTCGCCGTGAACGCTCGGGATGCAATGCCGCACGGCGGACGGCTGACCATTTTGACGGCGAATGTTGATTTGGATGAAGACTACGCTCGCGTGCATCCGCCGCAACCAAAAGGCCGCTACGTGCTGTTGTCCGTCACCGACACGGGAACGGGAATGGACGCGGCAACTCAGGCGCATATTTTCGAGCCATTTTTCACTACCAAGGAGCAGGGCAAGGGCACTGGGTTGGGGCTCTCGACCGTGTATGGAGTGATCCGTCAGAGCGGTGGCCATATCTGGGTTTACAGTGAACCGGGATTTGGGACAACGTTCAAAATCTATTTGCCTCGTACCGATGAAGCGGTCCCTGTGGAGAAATCAATCGTCGGCTTGGCTACTTCGCTTCGCGGCACAGAAACGATCCTGCTTGTAGAGGACGAGGAACCATTGCGGGAGCTGACCCGAAGCCTGCTAGCTGACAGCGGCTATACCGTTTTGTCGGCGGAGCACCCGACGGATGCAATCGAGATTGCCCGCGAATACAAAGAGCCCATCCATTTATTGCTGACCGATGTGGTGATGCCGGGAATGAGTGGGGTTGCTTTGGCGATGAAGCTCGCTGCAGCAAGGCCAGAGATGAGAATTGTCTACATGTCAGGCTACACAGGTTTCACTCATCCTGAGCTCTTCGATTCTGACGCTACCGTTCTCTTCAAACCGGTTCCTCGAGATACGCTGCTTCGCAAAGTGCATGAAGTGCTGGCGGGGGATGTTCGGTCCCCAACCATCTAACTCCCGACACGCGGTGCGACATTCCGGGAAGCGGACTACAAGTACTGTGATCGACACTTCTGAGAGCTTCCAGAACGGCTAGAGCGAGACTTTGTCATTGTCGTTGTCAAATTGAGGTAAGATGGGCCGGTCCGTACTTGCAGGGAGGGACACACTGATGAAAATGACGCGTCAACTACTCGTCTCCTTAGTTGGCATCCTGTTCGTTCTTCCGGCGTACGCGCAGGATTCGGCGAAAAACGCCGCTGCGCCAAACCTCGCGGCCAGTTCGTCGGCGGCTCTGCTGAAACAGTGGAATGAAATCGGACGAAAGCTCATTGCCATGGCCGAGGATTTTCCGGAAGCCAAATACGATTTCAAGGCCGCCCCCTCAACGGCCACGTTTGCTGAGCGGATGATCCACGGCGCCGCTGCGAACTATTTCTTCACCAACATTGCCCTTGGGCAAAAAGCGCCCTCGGATGAAGATCCTCCGCGCGCGCAGTTCAAAAACAAAGCGGCCATCGTGGCCTACGTCAAAAAATCTTTTGCCGATGGAGCGGCGGCCATCAAATCGAAAGGCGACAAAGGGATCTCCACTCTGGTGATTGATCCTTTCGCCGAGGACGTCCCCGGAAACGCCAATAAAGAACAGATTCGACTCGTCGATTTGGGCCATGGCATCGTCGAGCATTCCGGCGAAGTTTACGGCCAGCTTTCCGTCTACTACCGCGTGGCAGGCATGATTCCTCCGGAATCACGTCCGAAGAAATAGGAGTCACGCACATTCCGGCGCGCGATCCGGAGATTTTCCCGCGGACCGGCTGAGAATTTATTGGTTTCTTTGTCTGGCAGGTGGTGTAGCTGCAATTATTACCATGTTTTCGCGAGACGTCCCTCTACCCCAATTTCACCCGTAATTTCGGAAAGGTCCTGTAAAACGGGATTATCTTCAAATGACTTTTTGCACTTGGCACTCGGTTCGAAAGGAATTTCCTAGCGTTTGCCCACGACAAGCCAGAGTGGGTACGCGAAAACTGAAAAGCTGGCGGCTATCAAAAGGCAGACGAATAATGCACGCTTACGACTGCGAGGAAACACACGGTAATGTTCACTCCATGCGTTAAGGAGTGCCGCATTGATTCGGCCACGACCGCCTGACCGATACCATTCCTGAATGCGTACCCGGTCGTCCTCATTTAGAAATGGCAACACTTCATGCACAATCCAGAAAATCATTAGAAATGCAGCAATAAACAAAGGTAATGTGAACCATGTCATGGCGTCGTCAATTCCAAAGTGGTCAAACATTGACGTGCTCTTGAGTCTAAAGCCGAATGTTCCACGTTACAGCATGAAATTGACAAGAGAGGATGCCCATTGCCAAGTCCTTCCAACCTTACCCAAGAATCTGCAATCTGCCCCTTCTACTTCATGTCGCGCCAGTTGGGGCCAGCTTTCAAATCGGCAACGAGGGGAACGGCGAGTTTGTGAACCTGCTCCATGGCTTTGCGAACGAGAGGGCGCAGGCGGTCGATTTCGTTGTGCGGGGCTTCAAAGAGCAGCTCGTCGTGCACCTGCAAAATCATTTTGGCTTTAAATTTTTCTTCCGCTAACTGGCGCGAAATTACGATCATGGCGAGTTTGATCAGGTCGGCGGCGGTGCCTTGTAGGGGCGTGTTTAGCGCGGTGCGTTCCGCGAAACTGCGCAAGTTCGCTTGCGGGGCCGTGATTTCGGGGACGGGGCGGGTGCGTCCGAACATGGTGCGCGTCACGCCGGTCTTGCGCGCTTCGGCGAGCGAACGCTCGAGATATTCCTTCACGCCGCGATAGCGCGCGAAGTAAGCGGCGATAAATTGCGCGGCTTCTTTTTGATCGATGCTGAGCTGCGCCGCGAGGCCGAACGGGCTTTGGCCGTAGATGATGCCGAAATTGATGGCCTTGGCCGCGCGGCGGTGCTCCGCGTTTTGCGCCATGGGGCCGACGCGGAATACTTCCTCGGCCGTGCGCGCGTGAATGTCCTGGCCGGTGCGGAACGCTTCGACGAGCACGGGGTCCATGGAAAAATGCGCGAGGATGCGCAACTCGATTTGCGAATAGTCGGCGGAAAGGAGCGAGTTGCCGGGGCTCGCGACGAACGCGGCGCGAATCTGGCGGCCCATTTCCGAGCGCACCGGAATATTCTGCAGGTTCGGGTCCGAGGAGCTGAGGCGGCCCGTGGCCGTTCCCGTCTGGCAGATGCTCGTGTGCAGGCGGCCGGTTTCGGCGTGGATGAGTTTCGGCAGCGCGTCGACGTAGGTGGATTTGAGCTTGGTGAGTTCGCGATATTCCAGAACTTTGCGTGGCAGCTCGTGCAGTAGCGCGAGTTCTTCGAGCACGTCCGCGGCGGTCGAGCGGGGTTTCCCTCTGCGCCTTCAGCCTAGAGTCAAACCCATTTTGTCGAATAAAACTTCGGCGAGTTGCTGCGGCGAACTGATGTTGA
>PMOP01000183.1 GCA_003161495.1 Acidobacteriota bacterium
TCGTCCCTTTCCGCGGCGGCGTGGTAAATGGATGTTCTTACTTCGGGCGTTCCCGGTTGAGTCACTTTGCCGTAGGAGTCGCTGAAACCGAGCATGGTTCGATTGCGCGGCGCGAGCCAGTCTTCCGTCGGGATCGCGCGCACGAGGGCAATCGTGGTGTTGAAGCTCACGCTGTTTTGTGTCGCCTCGACGATGGAGCTTCCCACGGTGACCGCTCCCTTCCATTTTTGAAAAATGGAGGAGTGGCGAAACGCCTGCTCGAAAGTAGCTTCATCAATAATGTTGTTCAAATTATCGAGGGGCACAGTTTGCAGAGGCTGGCCGGCGCCGGGATCGACCTGAACCGATTTGTCGGCTATCGAGACCGTTCCTTTAGGAATCTGGCTGCCTTTCTCGCTTCTGCCGAGTTTTACATCTTTGCTGATTACCGCGAATTTTTCGGAGGTGTGAAGTTCCTGCACTTTGCTCAAGTCAATCGTGATTTCCCCGAGCGTGTCGCTCTTGAATTTGGCTGTTCCTCCGGCAAAGCTCTCAAAATGGCCGACCAACTTTTCTCCGTTGGCAAACACGACCACGTCGGATCCCGGTTTCGATGCCTGTGCGTGCAGGCATGCCGACGGAAGGAGAACGAGGAAGAGCGATAAGAAAGCTGCGCGTAGTGGAAATTGTTTACATGCGATTGCGGCTGGGTAATTCAAGGCATTCCCTCTGAGCGAATCTTAGCTGACGCGCCCACTCACTGAATTTAATATTAAGGTGCTACGTTCTGAATTGCCATACAGTGAATCCGATATCCCGAACGAAATTTACGGGCCTCGGCCCTGGCTCCCTTTTGGAGCCAAACTGGGAGAATATGCATAGCCTCCCCGGCGAAACGCCCCCTTCCTTCCCCTAGTCGAATCTTGCCACACGGGCGTCCCGCAGCCACTTTGAGAGTTAAGGTTACAGAGCGGGGAGAAGCGACACACCCCTCGAAAACGGGCTTGAGAGTACGCGGGTCGTGTGCGCGGGCGCACAGTGCCAGTTACCGAATAAGCGGGTTTCGCAGGACTTTTGATTCTGTGTTTACGGGGAATGCTGAATTTCCTGCCAAATTTTCCAACTCATCCGACGAGCAAAACTCGCCCCAGGATAGCTTCGAGTAGGCGAATCTCTCCCCAGAGAGCGCAAAACTCTCTCTGGCAGTTCTGTCAGTTATCGCGGCACGCAGGTTTGTCTAGCCTACAAGTGAGATTCAATGGTGCCATCGAGCGCACGAGGCGCCAAGCAAAAGGAGGCATGCAAATGAGACTGTCGCAGGTCGTAGTAGCACTTGTTTTAGCTTCTTGCTCGATTCAATTGAACGCGCATCCAAAGTCGCAGAGAGAGTTAAAGACTGTGACTGCTGGAGATTCCATCACATTCGACGTGGGGCTGGATGAGATTCCCCAATTTTCAGGAGGACGAGTGTCGGTACTGGTTTGCCCAGTTAACCCGAATTTGCCGGATCAAGCCATTGAAAGTGGGAAACAATTTGCTAGAGCCTCTTACGCGGACACGATTTCAAACCAGAAAACATATGCCGTATCCATTCAGATCCCTGGAGACGCACCGGACGGAGTGTGGGAAGCATTCTTTTCTTTTGCTCTGCCGAACAGCTCCTCTAGGGGGCTTCACCACTCAAGGGTAGAGTTTCAGGTTCGCCACCGACAGTATTCTGGAGTGCCGCTGAGTGCTGCAATTACAGTGCAATGATACGAAGAACACTGTGAAGAGAGTCGTGTCAGGTGTACTGAACATTGGAGGGAGGGGCAGAACGTTTGTCCCACGGGCGCCATTTGGTTGAGGAAAGAACACTGTTTGAGCAGCGCTGATAAGACGCCAGGAGATAAAGATGACGACGAGTGAAAAAGGTCATAAGTGCGCACACCCCGTTTGTTCATGTGTGATAACGTCGGGCAAATATTGCAGCACGGAGTGCGAGGCCATGGAAAAGACGCCGGACATAGATTGTGCGTGTGGGCACGCCGATTGCAAGGGCAGAACGTCCGAATACAGGGTCGCCGGTGCTAAGTCTTGAGAACCGGCGTTGTTGATAACTGGCACCCTGCACCCGTGTACACGATCCGCCTACTCTCAAACCCGCTTTTGAGGGGTGTATCACTTTTCCCTGCTCTGTAACCTTACCCCGCAGCCGCTTTGACGGGTTAGTGTATGGCGACGGCAAAATGCTCCCTCCCCCCTTTCCGAGCGATATTGCCGTGGAGAGTGGCGATTGCGTTGTTGCGCGCGCGCGGATATGCCCTTCGCAAAGCATCCACCGACTCTACCGCCACCAAGACAACTTGAATAGCAGGATCATTTTCTGTTTCTTTTTCGGCTCTCTCGTATTCTCGCTGTGCTACTGCAAGGCTTTCCTTTGAAAATGGCGTTACGCGAAGATTACCCTTGTTGGGATCAAGTATGAGAAGAAATTGATGAGCACTTCCAATATCCGCGTCTTCTAGAAAATGGATGGCATTGTTCCAGCCCAGCAGACTCGGCATAATATTGGCTCGATTTACGATTTCTTCAAGCTCGGTGAGCAACACGTTCCTGTCTGAGGGTGTTCCAGGAACAACTGGAGACCTTTCCCGGTGGGCAAAAGCACTGCTTGTTAGCGCAAAAAACCGCAACCAATCTTGGCTGGCATTCTTCACCTTTGATTTCAAAGCCTGGCCAGTGAATACTTGCGCGGTTTCTACAGCGGTTGCCCAAACGTGTTGGAGCTTCGAGCGAATTTGAATCTCGATCCTTTGGCCATTGAATACCGCGCGATCAGGGCTCGCACTTTGAAATCTAAATATAAGATGCACACTTCTATAACCATCTTCTTTTGGCCTTCTGATGTAATCAAAGTCTTCGGAACCATCCCAGGAAGAACGGTCTTTTGGACTCTTGATATGATATTCCTTGTATTTCGAAAATAGTTTCTTGACCTCGCTTACGTTTTGGAGAACAGCACGACAGCCCCCGATGTCCTGCATTTGCGATAGCTGCATAGTAGGATTATCACGCAACTTGATCTCGATTGATGGCCGACGCTTGAGTCTTTGGGCGATCAAAGCACGGGGATTTATGTTTCTGGCCCTATTAAACAAAGTCATTTTGATGATTTGGAGCGGATAGGCATGGCACGAGCGCCAATTATCAACAATTTGGATTGCTATTTCCCTGGCGGGGTGATCTTTCGCCAAAGTGACTAGATCATGACCAGCTCTGTTTATTTTGCCTTTTGAGAATTGACGCTCAGCCCATGCCATAGACCCCCACGATACCGTATCGCTGACTGATGAGCCAAATGTGTTATCGCACTAATCAGCGTCAACGCTTACGCTTCTCCCTTCGCACCACGCCCCGCGCTTCCATACGCTCCGCGCAGCCGCCCCCCTCTCCTATCCGCGCGCGCGCAACAACGCAATCGCCACTCTCCACGGCAATATCGCTCGGAAAGGGGGGAGGGAGCATTTTGCCGTCGCCATACACTAACCCGCAGCCGCTTTGACTCCCGGCCTCGCCGCGCTTACACTCACGACAATGGGTTCGCGTCCTCGATATCCGGGCTCTTCCGGTCCTCGCATCAGTTGGGGAGGCATGCTGACGCCCGCGATTCGCAACATCATTATCGCGTGCACCTGCGTATTTTTTGTTCAAACGATTATGAAGCTGATTTTTGCGCCGGAATATACGGCGCTGTTCAACCACTTCTTTGGACTGGTTCCCTGGTACGTCACGCGGCGATTTTATATTTGGCAGCTGGTGACCTACCTTTTTTTGCATGCCTCCATCTGGCATCTTTTATTCAATATGTTGTTTTTGTATTTTTTTGGGATGGACCTGGAAAGAACCTGGGGAACGCGCCGCTTTTATGAATATTACTTTTTGACGGGCATTGGCGCCGGCTGCATCAACGTCCTCGTCAAAGCGATCCTCGACGTGCACGGGACCGGATTTTCTTTCGCAATTCCCACGATTGGCGCTTCCGGGGCGATTTATGGCGTCCTGATCGCCGCGGGAATTATGTTTCCCGACCGCCAGGTCTGGCTGATTCCGTTTCCCATCTCGATTCCGATGAAGCTGCTGGTGGCGGGATCGATCATCATTGAGTTTTTTCTTTCGCTCGATGTCGGCGGAGACAACGTCAGCCACGTCACGCATCTGGGCGGAGCGCTGGTGGGTTATCTGTACCTCAGACGGGGATTGTTCCTCTACCGTTTTCGGAACGATTATCTGGACTGGAAGCGCAAGCGCGCCCGGCGCAAATTTGAAGTCTACATGCGCGATCACAAGAACGAGCCGCCGCATGATTCCGACGATCGCTGGGTGAATTAAGTTTTATTGAATCAGGTTTTGTTGATTCAGTCTTTGTAGCGCCCGCCTTCAGGCGGGCATTCTAGATCCAGGCACATGCTCGTCTGAAGGCGGGCGCTACACAAAGCAAATTCGTCAACCGCCGCCGCGGCGAATTATTTCTTTATCGCTTCCGATAACGTGAAATTTCATGAAGTTGGTTGTGCCGCCCACGAAGAGCGGGGTCCCCGCCACGATTCCCACCACATCTCCGCGCTCGACGAGATGCTCTTCGAGCAGGCGTTTCTCCGCGGTCTTGGTCAGTTCCTCAATGTTGTGCACCTTGCCGATGGTGCGCGGGAAGACGCCCCAGTTGAGTGAAAGGCGGCGGCGGGTTTCCTGAATTGTTGAGAACGCGATGATCGGGCGGCGAGGACGGTGTTTGGAAACCAGGCGCGCCGTGAAACCCGTCTCGGTAAAAACGGCGATCACTTTCATGTCCAATTCTTCCGAGGCGTGGCAAATCAGTTCGGATGCGGTTTCGGCGATATTGAATTGCGCGGGCTGCGGCCGAAGAATGTGCGTGTTGTTGGCTTCCGCTTCCCGGATGATGCGATCCATCATCTGCACGGCTTCCAGCGGATACGCGCCGGACGCGGTTTCGGCGGAAAGCATCAGCGCGTCGCTGCCATCGAACACGGCGTTGGCCACGTCGGAAGCTTCCGCACGGGTCGGACGCGGATTCTGCGTCATGGATTCGAGCATTTGCGTCGCGGTGATAACGGCACGGCGCGCTTCGCAGGCACGGGCGATGATCTGCTTCTGCACGACGGGAACTTTTTCCGGGCTCATTTCCACGCCCAGATCGCCGCGAGCCACCATCACCGCGTCGGACACGCTGAGAATCTCGTCCAGATTGTCAATCGCTTCGGGCTTTTCCATCTTGGCAATTACAGGGACATCCTGCTTCTGGCGTGAAATTGCTTTCTTGGCCTGCAGCACGTCTTTCGCGCTGCGAACAAAACTCACCGCGACAAAATTCGCGCCCTGCTCCAGTGCGAACACCAGATCCGCGTGATCTTTCGGCGTGACGGCGGGAATCTTTAATTTTACGCCGGGCAAATTGATGCCCTTATGCTCGCCGAGCATTCCGCCGTTCACTACTCTGCACTGCACTGAGGTGGACGTCGTCGAAAGCACCTGCAGTTCGATCAGGCCGTCGCCCAAGAGGATGCGGTCGCCGGGCGACACGTCTCGCGGCATGCGTTTATAGGTCGTGCTCACCCCCTCGCTCGTCCCGACCACCGCGTTGATCGAAATCGTAAAACGCTGCCCCGCGATCAACGGCACAGGCCGCTTGTCCTTCAGCGTGCCCGTGCGAATTTTTGGTCCCTGAAGATCGGCCAGAATCCCGATCGGCTTTGAGAGCCGCGCGGAAGCTTCCCGCAAACGCTTGATCGTGCGCGCGTGATCTTCATGAGTTCCGTGGGAAAAATTGAGCCGCGCAACGTCCATCCCAGCTTCCATGAGACGCACGATCATTTCGGAGGAATTGCTGGCCGGTCCAAGAGTGCACACAATTTTAGCGCTGCGAAAATTCATAGTTTTTTGTCCGAACCCATTCTGCCTGGAAGGGGGATGAGGTTTCTTCGGCCTACTTCGTGGAGGCGAAGTCGCTCACCACATGATATAGGAACACGACCCCTTTGTGAAAGCTGTCGACGGGAATTCGTTCGTCATCGGCATGCACTCGCGAGCTATCGTTTTCGATCAGTGGAAATGGTTCCAGCCCGTAAGCCTGCACTTTGTGCAGACGCAGGCTGGCGGAGTCCGTGGCTCCCGTGCCCAGAAGCGGCACGGTAATAGCGCCGGGAAATTCCTGCGGCGTGAGGCGCTCGATGGTCTGAAACAACGGACTCTTCAGGTCCGAAGGAGGCGCGTTTTCGCCGGAATCGGGCGCCAGCTGAAATTTGATTTGCGGGTCATTGACGATCTTCACAAACTGCCCCATCAATTCTTCGATGGAGTGGCCGGGAAGCAGTCTTATATTCAAATTGGCGGTCGCTTCCGAGGGCACCACATTGACGCGCACGCCCGCCTCCAAAATTGTCGGCGCAATCGTGTCGCGCAACATCGAGTTCCACATCGGGCTTTCATCCGCGAGATGCTTGACGGCGAGATCGGCGCGTTCCGGCTGCTCGAGCGCCCGCATCCATTTCGCGATATCGTCGTCTTCGATTTTTGATAGCTGCTCGAAATAGCGCAGCGTGATCGTGCTGGGTTGCGCCGGCACCTGATACGTTCCCAATTTTTCAACGGCGGCCGCCAGATGAACGACCGCGTTGTCCGGCCGCGGCAACGAACCGTGTCCAGACTGCCCGGTAGCCGTCACCGTGACGTTGTAGGCCACTTTTTCGCTGGCCTGCACACCGACGTATTGTACTTTGCCGTCTTTCACCATCACGCGGCCGCCTTCGTTGAGGGCGTACGCGCAAGCGATCTTGTTCCAATATTTCTCGATGGTCACCTTGATGCTGGCCGATCCGCCCTGCTCTTCGTCATCCGTGGCGAGAAATACAACGTCGCGCGCGAGGCGCGCGCCGGTGCGCTTGAGCTCCACCATGGTGGCGATGTTGGCGGTGAGCATGGCCTTGTCGTCGATCGAGCCGCGTCCGTACATGTATCCGTCGCGAATGTTCGCCGCGAAAGGATCCACCGTCCATTTTTTGGTATCGACGCCGACCGTATCCTGGTGCGCGACGAGTAGCAGCGCATTTGCCGGGTCGGGAAGCGGTCCGGCCTGCAGGCGCGCGACTACGATGCTTCGTCCCGGGGCCATTTCGATGACTTCGTAGGAGATGCCTTCCTTTTGAAATATGGCGGAAATATATTTTGCGACCGCGGCCTCATTGCCCGGTGGATTTACGGAATTGATACGCACCAAATCGCCGAGCCAGACCTGGGCTTCATCGGCCAACTTTCCAAGATCCGGCTTTGCCATAGGGGCTTGCGCACGGGCGCCCGCCACGGCGAACATGACACACGCCACGATGAAGATGAACCGGCCTGCACGATGCAACATTGCGCGTTCCTCCGAACAAAATTTCAGCCACAATCTTATCAAATTCATCGTACCATGCTCGCCGTGGACGCACGCGTGCGCATCCGTGCGCGTGTGCCGCGATGCGGAAACATAACCGTGCGGGCTCTACTTTTTTACCATGAATTCAGAAGCTGAGTCCGCCTAAACGTATGAACATCCCAAAACTTCGTGGCAGCATCGAAGCGAATGTGCATTCACACTCGGCAAGGCCGTGAAACTGAATATTGTGTTCCGTTTTCCTCGGGGAAAGGCAGTGATTTTGTGAGGTTCATGAAGCCATGCAAATGCCTCTAATCCGAAAGCTGGTCCTGAGCGCGCTCATGTTCACGCTTGTCGTTCCTCCCGTCGAACTGTCGGCCAGGGCGCAGGACAAGGACAAAGAC
>PMOP01000363.1:0-519 GCA_003161495.1 Acidobacteriota bacterium
CAGTGGTTGCGCTCGTTTGTGTATTGATGGCCAGGCGGCCGAAGCCTAGGTAGGCGTGGGCGAGCATTGCATTCGAGAGCGGTTAGTCGTATGTTGCCGTTCGGATTGAAAATCAGAAATAAAAATCCGGATCGGCGGAGAACACCCCGGGTCTGAAGACCCGGGCTACAGCACTATCACAAGCGGCGAAGATTTTGCTGTAGCCCGCCTCTTCAGAGGCGGGGTTTTTCGCGAGGACATTCACGACAATTTCAGGACAGCAGCGGAGACATATCTCATGGCGAAATCCAGGAAATTGCCGGCTGGGCGGCGAGACTTTTTGAAGAGCGTGGTCGCCGGAGCGGCGACGCTGGCTGCGCCGGCGGAAGCACTGAACGCGCAGCCGGTCGAAGAGCGGGCGTCGCGGCCGTTGCCGCCGCCTATAGTCGAATCGGATCCGCCCGCGGACGCCGAAGTGCTCACCATGGACCGGTCGGGATCCGACTTCATGGTCGATGTCATCAAGTCGCTCGGCATCGA
>PMOP01000363.1:618-6571 GCA_003161495.1 Acidobacteriota bacterium
TTCGCCCACGGCACCGTCGGCTTGCAGCACGCCTCGATGGCCATCTACAACGCCTACTGCGACCGCGTCCCCGTTTACATTGTGATTGGCAATAATCTGGACGCCACCAAGCGCGATGCCGCTTACGGCGAATGGCCGCATAGCGTGCAGGATGCCGCGGCGATGGTCCGCGATTACGTGAAGTGGGACGATACGCCTATTTCGCTGCAACACTTCGCGGAGTCTGCCGTTCGCGCGTATAAGGTTGCGATGACGCCGCCGATGGCGCCGGTGCTTCTCGTCGCGGATAGTGAACTCCAGGAAAATCCGATTTCCGCGGACGACGCGCTGCACATTCCGAAGCTCACGCTTGCCTCGCCTCCGCAAGGCGATTCCGGCTCGGTCGCCGAAGCGGCTCGAATGCTCGTGCAGGCGCAGAATCCGTTGATCGTCGTGGACCGTTATGCGCGCACGCAGGCCGGCATCGATCTGCTCGTCGAACTGGCCGAAACGCTCCAGGCGCCGGTGATCGATCAGGCCGGGCGCATGAATTTTCCGACGCGTCATCCGCTCAACCAATCCTCGCGCCGTAATGCGGTGGTTGCGAGCGCCGACGTGATCATGGGCCTCGAAGCGACAGATTTCTGGAGCGCGCTGAACACCATGCACGATCAGGTGCGCCGCACTTCGCGCCCGATCATGAAGAGTGACGCGAAACTGATCAGCATCACAACAGGCGATCTGTACACCAAAGCGAATTACCAGGATTTCTACCGCTACACCGGAGTTGATTTGGCCATGGCGGCGGACGCGGAGGCGACGCTGCCATCGCTGATCGAGGAAACCAAGCGCCAGATTACCGTGGATCGCAAGCGAGCGTTCGAGGATCGCGGAGCGAAGCTGGCAGCGGCGCACGATCGTGCGCTGGAGCAGGCGCGAACCGATGCGTCGTACGCCTGGGACGCGAGCCCCGTCAGCACGGCTCGCGTGTGCGCCGAGCTTTGGGCCCAGATCAAGGACGAAGATTGGTCGCTCGTGTCGCTCCTCAGGCACTTCAGTTGGTGGCCACTGCGGCTTTGGCCTTTCGATAAACATTATCAGTACATCGGAGTGCAGGGCGGAGGCGGCGTCGGGTACAACGCTCCAGCGTCCGTGGGCGCCGCGCTTGCAAACAAAAAGCACGGCCGCTTCTCCGTCAGCATTCAGGATGACGGTGACTTGATGTTTGCTCCGACGGTGCTGTGGACAGCGGCGCATCATCGCATTCCGCTCTTGAGCGTGATGCACAACAATCGCGCCTACCACGAAGAGCTCATGCACGTGCAGCGCATGGCCAACCGGCACAGTCGCGGCATCGATCGCGCCCACATTGGTACGACGTTCGAGGATCCCACCATGGATTTCGCGAAACTCGCGCAGAGCATGGGCGTTTACGCGGAAGGTCCCATTACCGATCCGAACGAGCTTGCGCCGGCGTTGCGGCGCGCGATCGCGGTGGTCAAGCGCGGCGAGCCGGCTCTCGTCGATGTTGTGACGCAGCCTCGCTAAAAAATGTGAGAATTCCGATTTACCGCCTTGTGTAGCGCCCGCCTTCAGGCGGGCACTTTGGAATCAAGCGGATGCCCACCTGAAGGCGGGCGCTACATTAAATTAAGCCCTCATGGATTCGACAAGGAGCAAGCATGAAAAGTTTTCGTGGATGCAGATTCGATGCTGGAGCGGCTCTTGCGATCGCGCTATTTTTTATTTCTTTGCACGTAAGGAGTGCGATCGCGGCTCAAGAGTCGAAGCCTGCTGATGCTCCCGCCGGAAATGCGGAAAACGGAAAGCGCATTTTCACGAAGAATGGCTGTTACGAATGCCACGGCCGCGAGGGACAAGGCTCGAACATGACCGGGCCGCGAATCGCTCCGGATCCTGTCCCGTTGGACGTGCTCACACGTTACGTGCGCAAGCCTACCGGAGAAATGCCGCCGTATACGGACAAGGTCGTGTCGGACCAGGAACTGGCTGACATTTACGCATTCCTGCAGTCGCGTCCGCATCCGCCGGCGGCGAAGAATAATCCGCTTCTGAAGTAGGTTTTATTAGTAGCACAGGTTTCAAGCCTGTGGTGTTTCCGCGTTGCTAGGACTAAACCCCACAGGCTGAAGCCTGCGCCACTAAAAACATATCCAAACGAATCGGAAGCGGCTTACAATTCCCGCATTCCCAGGAGGTTCGGCGATGGTTCAAAATATTGCGAAACTTTGTGCGGCAGTGAAGAGCGGTAGAATCGGCCGGCGCGAAGTCATGCGGGCACTGGGCCTCGGCGCAACCGCTGCGCTTGCAGGGAGCCTGTTGCCTGAGTCAACGATATTTGCCGGCGCTGCGGAATCATCCGCGGGCGGCAACTCCGTATTCAAAGCTGTGGCCTTCAATCACATTAATTATCAGGTTGCCGATTACGCGAAAATGCGCGACTTCTACGTGAACCTGTATGGAATGAAAGTGGCGTGGGACGACGGCAAACAATGTTCGGTGGAATGCGGCGAGCCGCCAAACGCCATCTACATTCGCCCGCTGGCAAAGCCGCTCGATCGGCCGGCAGGCACGGGAGCGAGCGCAAACTGGGACGCGCAGATGGGCGGCGGCAATGTGGATCACTTCGCTTTCTCTATTGAAAATTTTCAACTGGATTCCGTGGGCGCGGAGTTGACTCGCCGCGGCCTCGATCCGAAGGCGGACGGTCCGTATGCCTGGTCGATCAAGGATCCCAGCGGCATTACGATTCAAATTTGCGCGACCAAAGGCGTTTTCCCCGGGGCGGCGTCGCCGACGGCTAAAGAATCGGACGGCACGAAAAATCTCGGCGCGCTTCCCAAGCCCGACGGCAATGGTTTTAAGGCGTATGCAGTGAGTCACCTGGTTGTGAATGTTCCTGACGTCGATAAATGCCGCGATTTTTATACGGGCCTCCTGGGAATGAAAGTCATTTATTACAAGCCGGGCGATGTGTTCGGAGTGGACACACCCGGCGGCCCAGTGTGTTTCCTGAAATTCGGCGAGAACACTTTTTATCTGCGCAAGAGCCAGCATCCCGAAAATAAACCGTACGTCGCGCACTTCGCCATGGCGGTTGAGAATTTTAACCAGGCCGCGGCCAAGGCCGAACTGGAACGGCGCGGCTACAAGCCTCAGGCGGATAGCAAATTTGGCTGGTCCATTCAGGATCCGGCGGGCATGAGGACGGAGGTAGCCGGAAGAGGATTGCCGGAGCATGTCGCCGCCGATTGCAATGGCGCCAATGCGAATTGCCCCGGAGGGCCGGACAAATAAAATGGAAGACGCTCCAAGAATTGCCAGGATTTTATCGCTGCGTGCTAGTGCATTTGTGGCCCAGGATTCACAGCTTGCGGAAAAACTAAACTTTCTGTCATTCCGAGGCGCGCCGCGCGCCGAGGAATCTCTCTTTCTTTCGCATTTAATCACAGAGAGATTCTTCGCTTCGCTCAGAATGACAAAATAAAATACTTTTTTCCGCAGCCTGTTCAGCCGGTGAGTTTTGTACTTACCAGGACGAAACCCCACGGGCTGAAGCCTGCGCCACCTGTCCCAAGGGTCAGGTTTCGATGTAGGCATTCCCGTGCCAATTGACAGTAGCCACAATTCTTCCCTGCACATAAAGTTGTGCGTAAAGGTCCTTCCGGACCCAATCGAAATTCGCGTGGAAATTGGGAGGAATTATGTGGAATAAGGAAACGACGCCCGAAGTGCCCGGATCGACGATGTCCAAGGAATCGAAGATTCCGGCCGCGCCGGCAAATGCAAGCACGGGCATTCGCCCGATCGCACCTCCGACTGCGCGCACTTTGGCGTGCCTCGGCTCAACCATTACGATCAAGGGCGAAATCTCCAGCGACGAAGATCTGGAAATTGACGGCAAAGTGGAAGGGCCGATTTCCCTTCGCGGCCACCGGCTTACCGTGGGACGCAACGCGCAGTTGAAAACGGAAATCACCGCGCGCGAAGTCATCGTGTACGGCAATGTGTCCGGCAACCTCCACGCGCGGGACCGCGTCGAGATCAAGAAGGATGGCCAGGTGATCGGAGACATTACCACGTCGCGGATCAGCATCGAAGACGGCGCTTATTTCAAGGGACGCATCGAGATTGACCGCGCGCAATCGTCGGTTCAAGAAAGCAAGGCAATCGAAAAGGTTCCTGTCGGCGCTGCGTCCTACTAAACTGCCGCTCGCGCGGATTTCCGACTCGCTCGAAACTTGTTGAATTCGCGCGCATAAACGATTTGTGTATTCATATCGGCCGCCGGCAGGTGTTCCTTCCCCGTGAGTAAAATCCCTCCTCTGTTTTTCAATTGGCTCCCGAAAAAAAACACGTTCCCTGCTTTCCCTTTCCCCTTATCCTCATGGGCACTTTCTTTGAAATCCCTTGAATCATTTCCCGCTACTTTGCGTACAATGGTGAACACTCCCTGGCCAACCCTAAGACGAGGTCGAATTATGTCCGACGCATGGAACATTTGGGAAAGTGAAATCGTCAATGGGAAGTTTCAACTGGTTCGGTATCTGGGCGGATCCGAACACAGCGCGGTATTTCTCACGGAGCGCCGTGACGGCGAACGCCTGGTAAAAGCAGCCATCAAAATTATTCCGACGGCTCCTGAAAACAGCGATGTGCAACTTGCACGTTGGCTCGAGGCCGCGGAATTGTCCCATCCCCATTTGATTCCCCTTTATGAAATGGGACGATTTGAGCTTCGCGGCGTGCCGTTTGTCTATGCCGTAATGGAGTGCGCCGAAGAAAACCTTGCACAGGTTCTTCCCGTCCGTGCGCTGACGCCTGCGGAAACACGCGAGATGCTTGATTCCGTTGTAGACGTCCTCGCTTATCTGCATGGCAAAGGATTTGTGCACGGACATATTAAACCGGCCAACATCATGGCCAGCGGCGACCAACTCAAATTGTCGAGCGATGCTTTGCGGCGCACCGGGGAACGATTGGGTGGGCCCAGAGTTCCGAGCGCCTATGATCCGCCTGAAATCGCCCGTGACATCCTGGCAACGTCTGGAGTGATGACACCTGCGTGCGACGTTTGGTCCCTGGGCATGACGCTCGTCGAGACGCTGACGCAAAGTCTGCCCGTCATGAGAACGGCGCAGCAACAGGATCCGCAGTATCCGCAGTCGCTGCCCGAGCCTTTTCTGGAAATCGCACGCCACTGTCTGCTCCAGCGCACGGAGGGCCGATGGACGGTTGCGCAAATTGCGGCTCGATTAAATGCGCGTGTTCCGGTGCACCAGTTCCAACCGATCCCGCCCAAGGTTCAGGCTCCCTTACCTGCGCCAACGCGTCGGCCCGTGGGCGCGCCACTGCTCCCAACTGGGATGCTTCGCAGATACGCGGCCCCAGCCTCTATCGCGGCTGTGCTTGCAATCATTGCAATTCTGGCAGGGCCTAAACTCTTTCGCTCTGGTATGGAGGCTCGGCAAGTTGTCGCCGCGACGGACGAGCAACCGGCCGCAGCGCCCGCGCCGAAGCCGTTACCGGCATCCCCGCAGAATAATTCGACCAAGGCACACAAACCCACGCTTAGTGAAGAAGTGCGCAGTGCCAATGCTGCTGTTCCCGTGCCTGCGTTGCTTCATCCCGATACGATGCATGAGGAAGAAACAAACACGGTAGCGAGGATGCCGGTTGGCTCGGCTGTTCGCGGAGAGGTTGCTCACCAAGTCATGCCTGAAGTGCTGCAGTCCGCGAGAAATAGCATTCAAGGAAGGCTGAAGGTGAGCGTCAAAGTGAATGTCGACCGGGCGGGCAACGTCGAAGATGCGGAACTAGAATCGCGCGGGCCGAGCAAATACTTTGCGCGAGCCGCCCTGCAAGCCGCGCAGGATTGGAAATTCAGGCCGGCCACGGTGAATGGGCAAGGCGTGTTGAGTACCTGGATTCTGCGATTTGAATTTACCCGCGG
>PMOP01000363.1:6702-6837 GCA_003161495.1 Acidobacteriota bacterium
TTGTCTCCGCCAACAGTAAATGTCGCCTGGGCATTTGTGAATCTTTTGGCCGGAGGCTTTTTGTACAAGGTCGGGCAAGCTTCAAATCATAGTTATGGAACGGTTGGAGTGCTTTTTGCGGGCGCCTTTGCGATC
>PMOP01000231.1 GCA_003161495.1 Acidobacteriota bacterium
GCGGTTTTTTCCGGCGCATGGGCTACGCGATCTCGCGCACCTTCATCACCAAGACGGATTCAGGCGGCTCGGAATTCAACTGGTCGGAAGTAGGCGGCAACGGCCTTGAGGCGGCGCTGTCCAATGCGTATTATCCGCCTCAAGAACGCGGCGTGAGCCAGACCGCCAGGAATTGGGNNTGGGGGACGCAGATGGAATCGGCGGTTCTGAATCACATCTTTCAGGAATTCTGGCCGGATATCCGGAAAGATATACTCCGCCAAAAGTAGGCCTTCTCCATTTTCGTAACCATCGGAATCCAGCCGGTCCGAATCCCGTTCCTTTCCTCCAAACGGCTCACCAGATTTGCACGCGATCCGCCGGAGCGAGGTAAAGCGTCTGGCCAGGCTGAACATCGAAAACGGTGTACCAGGCGTCGATGTTTCTGACAGTGTCCGCGCGAAATTCCGCGGGGGCGTGCGGGTCGGTGAGGACTTGCTGACGGATCGCAGCTTCGCGCCCCTTTCTTGCATAGTTTTGCCCGAACGCGATGAAGAATTGTTGCACGCCGGAAAAGCCGCCCTGCACGGGCGGAATCTCGCCCTTGAGCGAAGCACGGTAGCCATCGAAGGCCGCGGAGAGACCCGCGACATCCGCGATGTTTTCGCCGAGGGTCTGCTTGCCGTTCACGGAAATGTCGGGGAAAGGTTTGTAGGTATCGTACTGCGCGGCCAGTCTCGCCGTGGCGGCGTTGAAATGCGCGAGGTCGGCGCTCGTCCACCAATTGCGCACACGGCCTTTGGAGTCAAACGCGCTGCCCTCGGTGTCAAACGTGTGGCTGATTTCATGGCCGATCACGGCGCCGATCGCGCCATAGTTCGCCGCGGCGGGAGCTTTCGGATCGAAGAACGGTGGTTGCAGGATTGCGGCGGGAAAATTGAGCGCGTTCTGCAGCGGGAGATTGACGGCGTTCACGGTCTGCGGTGTCATGGACCATTCCTTGCGGTCAATCTGGCTCCCGAGACGCTCGACATCGTGATGGTAATCGAACAGGCTGCCGCGCCACAGGTTGCCGAAAACGTCGTCCGCTTTGACATCGTAAGAAGAGTAGTCGCGCCAGGTTTCCGGATAGCCGATGCCCACGTAAAGAGTGGTGAGCTTGGCCTGCGCCTCGGCTTTTGTCGCAGGATCCATCCATGGCAGGGCCTCAATGCGCTTTCGGAACGCGGCG
Organism: Acidobacteriota bacterium; assembly: GCA_003161495.1. GTDB lineage: Bacteria > Acidobacteriota > Terriglobia > Acidiferrales > UBA7541 > Palsa-360. Next base: position 1,211 of record PMOP01000231.1, read on the forward strand.
ATAATGTTGGCGACCATGGCCTGAGCTTCCGCCTTGGCTTCCGGCGGAAAGTAACGCTGCGCGTAGATTTCGCCGACCGCGTCGCCGAGCAGCGCGTTGACCACCGCGACACCGCGTTGCCAGCGCGGCCTTTGTTCCGGAGTGCCAACAAGTATTTTGCCGAAGAAATTGAATCGCTCGTGGGCGAACTCCTTGGGCAGCACGTTGGCATACGCTTCGATCAAATGGTATGCCAGCCAGTCCTTCCAGGTGTCCAGCGAGGCGGATGCGACGAGAGCCGACTCGCCGGAAAACGCGCTGGGCTGCCACACGATAAAGCTGGGCTGCTTGCTTAAACCCGCGGCGCGGAAGTATTCCGCCCAATCCAGGCCCGGCGCGTTCACCGCAAAATCGGCCTGCTTCCAGGTGTTGTTGGCTTTGTGAATGTCTTCATTGTCGGCGAGGCTAATGTGTTTTTCCGCGATGGCATGTTCCAAGTCGACCACGCCTTTGGCTCGCGCGTCTGTGTCCGTGAATCCCGCAAGTTTAAGCATGTTTGAAACGTGGGTCTGGTATTTCGTGCGGATTTCGCGCATGCGGTCGGTGTTGGCAACGTAGTACCCGCGGTCAGGCAGTTGCAGGCCGCCCTGCAGTAAGTAGGCGGCATAATGCTCGGAATCGTTGAAGCCGGGCGCGACCCACAGGCCGAAAAGATTCGCGGTATGAAAGTTCGTGTTATTTAAAGCATCGACATCGGACCGCAGGGTCTCCCCTAATGCGCGCGCCAGGTCGTGTTTGTCATGGATGGCGGCGATGGAATCGAGATGCGGGCGAATCGGGGCGAGGCCTTTGGATTCGATGGCGGCTTCGTCCATGTACGAATTGTAGAGGTCGGCAATCTTGCGGCTGTTGGAGCCGGCGGGCGCATTGGCCTTGGCAGTTTCTTCGATCAGTGCGATGGTGCGTTTGTTGCTCAAGTCCGAGAGAACGGCGAAGACGCTGACATTGGGGCGGTCGGGCGGAATTTCGGTGCGAGCGATCCATGCGCCGTTCGTATACAGGTCAAAATCGTCGCCGGGCTTGACCGAGGGGTCCATGTTGGCGACGGAGATGCCGTGTGTCTCTTGCTTGGGCGCGGCTGTGGGCGCGTTCTGTGCATGAAGAGCGAGCAACGGGAGAACGAGGAGGAAGAAAATTGTTACGAGCGTCCGGATAAAATGCGAGTGCTTCGGTGTGGAATTCATGCGCAGGGCTCCTGATGGCCGCGGCGGCCGCCGTTTGTTGATCAATTCACGATAGACGAGAGACAACACCAAAGGGTTGCACGGGGGCCGCTCTCGTTGCCAAACGCAAGATGCCGGCGGGACGCCGGCGCTACAAAACCCAGCATCGGAAAGCTACAAGAGCCTGAGGTTTGGTTCGGCATTTAAATCGAACGGGGCTAAATCTCCGGCGAGCAAATGGGGATAGGCGGCTGCGGCGATCATGGCGGCGTTGTCGGTGGAGAGTGCTCGGCTGGGGAAAAATACGCTGACGCCCACTGCGGCCGCCTTCTCGGCAAAGCGATCTCGTAATTCGGAGTTAGCGGCAACGCCTCCCGAGACCAGGACGGTGCGGGAACCGGTCTCCGCCGCGGCCTCGAGCGTGCGCGTCACTAAATCGCGCACCACAGCCAACTGAAATTTGGAAATCACCGAGAGCGTTCGCGGGCTGCACAACGGAAGCAGATCGGCGACTTTCCGGCGGCCTTCCTGAAGGGCTTTCTTGCGGGCCTCGATTTCATCGGCGAATTCGGCGTGCGCCCGGACGTAGTACAGGACGGCGGTCTTGACTCCGCTGAAACTGAAATCGTAGGGATTGCCTTTGATTTTCACGGGGCCAAAATTCGGCGCATCCTTTTCGCGGAATTTTTCCCCCGACGCGGTAACTCTTCCGGCGATCTGGTCAACGATCGGGCCGCCGGGATAACCGAGCGCCAGGAGCCTGGCCACTTTGTCATACGCTTCGCCGGCCGCGTCGTCGCGCGTCCCGCCCAGGCGACGGAATTGAAATCCTCGCTTTGCAGTATCGCCGTTCCCTGCTCCGTCCGCTGCCGCGGATTGCACGTGGTACAGCAGCGTGTGTCCGCCGGAGACGATGAGGCAGATCGCGGGAAGTTCCGGGGCCTTTCCGCCGATGTGCGCTTCGAGAAACACGGCCTGAACGTGGCCTTCCAAGTGATTGATGGCGAGCAGCGGCTTGCAGAGTTCCGTGGCCAGAACTTTGCCGTAGGTTACTCCCACCAAAAGCGAACCGACGAGGCCGGGGCCTTGCGTCACGCCGACGGCGTCAATATCCGCAAAATCGAGGCCCGCTTGCAGTAGCGCCTCGCGCACTACGGGAACAATTTGCCGTAGATGTTCGCGCGAGGCGAGTTCCGGAACGACGCCGCCGTACTTGCGATGAATATCGAGTTGCGAGGAGACGACGCTGGACAGAATCTCGCGCCCGTCGACGACAATTGCCGCCGCGGTTTCATCACACGAAGACTCAATTCCAAGAATGCGCGTGGGCATGATTTGTTTCCCTGACGAGGGAACATTTATTTTAGCACAGACGTAGAAATCAACGTCGCGATCGCCAGTGGCGAAAACGTCGCATTCCGATTAATAGTCATTTTTTATGTCATGGAAATGATAGTATTGCGCGGTACCGTACGCAATCTTCCCACCGTGCCCATAGGGGCGTCGGTTTTTTGACTCAGCAGAACGAACCCAAAGGCGAAAGTCCGGCAACGTCGGAGCCTGCCTTACCGCCCAGTTGAGAAAGAAGAATGAACCAATGAAAATATTGCTCTATAGCCCCGACAATGGCGTCACAAAAAACTTCATGCCGCATTTGTGGATGTTTCTCCTGCAGTCGCTCACGCCTCCCGGCCATGAAGTCGTACTGATCGACGGGAACGCGCAGCCGATGGACGAGGCGGGCATCGCACAATACGTCCGCGAAAATAATATTGGACTTGTAGGCATCGGAGCCATGACGCGCATGATCGCGAAAGCCTATCGCATGGCCGATGCTGTGCGCGCTGTTGGAGTTCCCGTGGTGATGGGCGGGCCGCACGTCACGGAAATGCCCGACGAAGCGCTGGGCCGAATAACCGGAAAACGCCATGCCGATGCTGTCGCTCTTGGCGAAGCCGATGAATCCTGGCCGAAGATCGTGGCGGATGCCGAGCGCGGCCAGCTTAAAGAAACGTATGCCCCTGTCGATGAATTCGGGCAGGAACGCAAGCCCAGCCTTCAGGCGTATCCGGCCATTCCGTGGGATTCGATTGACCTCGAGCAATTCAACGTCGTTCCAAAAATGCTTGCGCCAATGCTCCGGCGTTTCCGCGACGGCTGGGGATCGTTCCGCATCATCCCCGTGGAGTCTGGGCGCGGGTGCCCGTACGGTTGCGAATTTTGCACGGTCACCGGCTTTTTTGGAGATTCGATTCGCTTTCG
>PMOP01000113.1:0-5950 GCA_003161495.1 Acidobacteriota bacterium
TACCTGATCGCCCACCTCACCGCGAGCTTTGGCCGCCCTGTCGATGTTTCCTGGTTCGATTTCAGCCTGCTTGACGGCGCCAGGATCGAAGCCCATTTCGTCACCGTTTCGGACGATCCGCATTTCGGCAACGAGTATTTCCTGCGCGCGGAAACGCTCAAGGCCGGCCTGCGATGGACGGCGCTCTTCGCGGGACGCTTCGAGTTTGGTACGGTTTCTCTCACTAGGCCAAGTTTAAATCTGTCGCGTGATTCCGAAGGCCACTGGAATACCGAGCTTTGGTTGCCGCCCACTATGCAGCCCGGCGCGCGTCCCGGTTTTATGGGCCCGCTTGCTCATGCCGGCGATGTCCGGGCGACGCGCCCTTACGGAATCGATGTCGAAGGCGGACGAATTAATTTTAAGCAGGGAGACAACAAGAGTCCCTTCGCGCTCGACGATGTTTCAGGCCGCCTCGATCAGAATGGCCTGGGACGCTGGCAGCTTGACCTGGAAGCGCGGCCGATGCGCGCGGGTGTCGAGCTGCAAGATATCGGCACGCTCCGCTTGCGCGGCTCCATCGCCGGCACGAGCGCCCGTCTTCAGCCCGCCGAACTCATTCTGACCTGGCGTGCCGCGTCCTTGGCCGATGCGTTGCGCCTGCTCCGCCAGAATGATTACGGAATGCGCGGCCAGCTTGCCGTCGATCTCAATGCGCACATCGCTCCCCAGCAAACTTCTCCGGATCGCATCGCGGATTCCAGCGGAGCGCAATGGTCCCTCTCCGGAACGGCGCGCTTGACAGGAATGCACGGCTGGAAACTTCCCGAGCGCGGCACGGATCCCGGCGCGAATCTTTCCGTCGAGATGAACTGGCGGCCCGGAGAACGTCGCGCGGAAATTCGCAAGCTGCTCGTGGAAATGCCGGCGTCGCGCCTGCAAGGGGATGGTGATTTGGATTGGACGCGCGGTCTTCGCCCTCAATTCCATATCGAGTCCTCGACACTCGCGCTCGGCGATGTCCTCTCGTGGTATCGAGCCCTGCATCCGGATGTGGCCGAAGATCTGCGCGCCGATTGCGATTTTGGCCTGGACATCAAGCTGGGCGGATGGCCGATCGAATTTCAAAATGGCGCCATCGCCAGCGGTGGCGGAATGCTCACAGGAAAATCCCTGCCCGCGCCGCTGCAGATTGGCGCCGTGAACGCCAGCGTGGCGCGCGGCGAAATCGATTTTGCGCCGACGGATATTTCCTTTGCCTCCGCGCCTTCCGATGCGCGCACGGATGCGGCTCCCGTCGATACCGCGTCCCGGAATTCTTTCGTCATGCGCGGCTCCATTTTTTCGCAGGCCAACGGCGTGTTGCGCTGGCCGCCGAATTGGAGCTTTGCCATGGAAGGGGCAACTCCCAGCGTGCAGGATTGGATTGGCCTCACCGAAGCGCTGGCGCAGCCCATAAATAATTCGGGCTGGACAGCCGCGGGCGGCCTGGCGGTCAAGGTGCGCGGAGTTCATCGCGCGGAATCGCCCGCGGTCCCGTGGATTGGCACGATGGATTTTCTTGGCCTGACCTTGAGCCCCGCGTACATCAATCAGCCACTGCGCCTGGCCCGAGCGCACGTCGAATTTGCGCCGTTGCAACGGACCGTCACGCTCTCTGCGGCGGAGGCCTTCGGTGCTGTCTGGCACGGTTCAATCACCAGGAAATATTCGGAGCAACAATGGGCATTCGATCTGGCCGCGGATCACCTGGACGCCGCGGAACTGGACCGCTGGCTCGGCCCGCGCGCGAGGCCGGGCTTTTTCGCGCGATTCACCGGCTCGAGTCCCGCCGCGACTACCGCTGCTCCGGTTGCCGTCGCGGTCGCCACTCGCCTCGCCGCGCGCGGGCGTCTCCGCGCCGGATCGATCGGCATTCCCCCGATGCGCCTGGAACAATTTGACGGCGAAGCGGAACTCACCGGGCGCACGCTGCGTATCCGGAAAGCCCAAGCCGATTTTTTTGGAGGAAAAATTTCCGGCTCGCTCAACGCGCAGCTGCTGCCCGATCCTTCGTATGAATTTCAGGGACGCTTCGATCGCGTGGACCTTGCTCAACTCGGGCGAGCGGTGCCTTTCCTGGACAGCCGGATTGCTGGAAATGCTTCCGCCACGCTTACTCTTTCCGCGCACGGCGTGGGCCGCCAGGATCTGATTGCCTCCATGCAAGGGCAGGGAACTCTGAGTGGGAGAAATGTCGAGCTGCGCCGTTCCAATCTCTCCGCCGCGTTTCCCGGAGACAATCCGGACACCGCGCCGGATCTGTTCGCATCGATTCAGGGAATGTACCGCATCCAAAACAAAGCCATCGATCTCGCGGATTTCGTGATGGATCATTCCCGAGGCCGGCTCGAAGCGGATGGGCGAATTGATTTTAATCATGCGCTCAATATTCGCGTTCACCCCTCGATTTTCCAGGCCGCGACGACGCCCGCATCCGCATCCCCGCCAACTTTTCTTCTGAGCGGCACGATTGAAATCCCGAAGATGGTCCTTCCGTCTGCTGATGGCAAGCCCCTCGTGCATTTAAGTTCCCGCTAAGCCTTTCGCTTACAAGGACTTAGCAGATCTCCGGAATCCTGCCACAAACCGCTTCGATCTATGTCTGTTTGATAAAACAGTTCCGAAGATTACCAAAAAGATAATTCCCTAGCGCTGCACGATCAAAATAAGGCACAACCAACCCAAACAGGTACGCCAGTACCATGCCGCAGTTTCATTGTGAAACTTATGATCGCCACGTACCGAAGCTGTCCGTTTCAGACTTGGGCAAGGCATTCTTTTCACTAAGGAGACACTGATGAAGTTCTTTCAGAAGGTTTGTACAGCTTCGATGGCCCTGGCTTTTATGGCACTATTTGTCCCGGCGTCACGTGCACAGTCAAATTCGAACACAGGGACGGTCACTCTTACAGCTAATCTGACGGAATCGCTTTCCGTGACCGTAAACAGCGGTGCTGCGATCACCTTCACGCTTGCACCGAACACTGCCACGAACGCAGGCAGCGGAAACAGCAGCGTGACCACAGCCTGGACGCTCAAGCCCGGCCGCACCAGCGTCGCGGTTTGGGCTTATTTCACCAGCGCGGCGTCGGCCCTGGTTCACCAGACGGCGGGAAACACGACCGATATCCCCTCTTCTGCTGTGAAAATACAGGTCGGCGGCGCGGGTCTGTTTAACGCGTTGACCAACGTCAGCCCGTTTAACGCCGCCGCTTCCGGTTTGCAGATTGGGGCGCCAACCAGCATCACGGGCACAAACAAAACCGGCACGCGCACGGATACGATGGCCTACCAGATTGATACCACCATTGTTCCGCAACTTCCTGCCGACGATTATATCGGAACTCTCAACATTCAGGCCCAGGCCACGCCATAGCAATGGCCAGAATCGTCCCGAATCTTTCGCGCTTTGGACTGCGGCCCCGGCGAAATATCTTAGGGGCCGCATGTCTTTTGGTTTTCGTCTCGATGATGCCCGCTCTTGGGCAAACTGTGCGGCCCCTGATTGACGAGAACGTCGTCAAGGGTCCCGGCAAGAGCGCCAGCGGCAAAATCGAATACTCCAACGACTCTTTGCAAACCCTGAATGTCACCCTGGAAGCAAAAAGTTTCACGGTGTCCGACACGGGCGATTTGTCCTACCGGCCGCTGGACGATGCGATCCACGTGAAATTTTCCGAGATGAGTTTTCGCGTTCAGCCGAAGCAGAATTACTTTGTTTATTACCAGGCTTATGCCGACAAATTGCCCTCCTGGTTTGTCGTTTATGCCACCTTCGGCGGCTTCAAGGAAAAAACTGAGCAGGGGTTCCGCATCCAGGTTCAACTGCCGCACACGATTTATCTGCTTCCCAAGCAGGATGTGGAAAAGGAAGAGTTAGTCGTGAAGGTTGCGGAGTATCGTCCGGCGGAAAAAAAGGTAATCGTGCGTGTGGAAAATGCGGGCCCTTCCTTCGGGCGTGTACTGGAAGCCGAAGTGGGTTCGGCCAGGGATAAATCAACGCAAGGCGGTTTTCCTGTCTTTCCGTTCAGCCAGCGCCAAGTGGAAATCCCGTGGGAAGCAGCAGGCGAGCCCACAAAGTTGCAGCTTCGTTTAGCGCATTTCAAATTGGAACAAGGAGTCACAAGCGTGACGCCTTAAAGCGGCCTCGTTTAAATGCCATGTCCTGGGGGGATAGATCGACTTTGTCTGTTGCAGCTCTGATCCTCGGCCTGTTCGTGGGATTTGTGTCCCCGCTGCATGCCCAGGTCATAACCATCGGCGGCGGCGTATCGAACATGGTGCCTGCCGAGGGCGGTTCGATCGGCTTCGAAGGCCCAAAATTCAGCAGCTATTTCGGCCTGGGCGAACTGGGTGGCGTCTTTGGCATGGGAACCTACCTGAAGACCACGATTGGTCCCGAGCTGGTGACGATTGGCGACCAGCCAATTATCTTTGATCTCCCCACAGACATCTTCGCAGCCAATCATTACTTTCTGACTCGTGGAATCGGAGTTACCGCCAAGAGAGGGAAAGCGAATTTTTTTGTTTTTGCCGGCGGCACTGCCGTGGCCAGCGGAACGCAGTTCTTCCAAACGGCCAAAATGGATTCGCGCGCCGGCATGATCTTCACCGACTTTCCGCTCTCACCCAGCTTGCATTTCTATTCCAAGACGGTAATTTCCCGCCAACTCACATCCATACAGTCGCTGGATTGGCGCCCTCGCAAGTGGCTCCGCACGGGGGTCGCCGCGGGCGTGGGTTCCAGCCAGCCGTATTTCGCGGCCACCTCCAATGTGGATAAAAACTGGTTATCNNGAAAATATTCTTGCCGTGATCAAGCCCACCTCCAGCGCCATACTGACATTGGGCCATCAAAATTTTCTGCAGCCGCAAGGCGCTGACGTGTCAGCGCCATACCTTCGTGCCACGGTGAATCAAGCGCAGGGAAGTTTCGACGTGGCTGAGTTCCAATTGGGCGCCGGTATTTTTCAATCCCACAGCACCGTCGCAAGCAACGCGGCCGAAGCTTTCTCTGCCGCGCGGCAAATCACGAATAGCGTCGGTTTTGGCGTGACCTATTTCCGCACGATTTCAGGACCGGTCCCGTCCATCAGCAATCTTTCCACGTCCATTCGCGAGACGCTTTCTCCGAAGCTCAGTCTCCTGCAGGTTGTCAATTATTCGCAGGGCCACGCGAACATCCAGTTTGGCGGAAGCTATGTCAACAACCGCATCGCTGTGGATGTGGATTACCAGACCCTTTATATGCCTTTCCTGGTCAATCCCTTTTCGCAGGGCATCAGCATCAGCCTGCGGGTCCGGCTCTTCAGGAGCACCCAATGGAATGTCCAGACTTTCCGTTCGGCGGACGGTCACCTGCGTTACACCACGTCGGCCGACACTCTATTGACCCCCAGGTTCGGCGCAGTCGGTTCGCGTGGCGAAGACGAATTCAAGCATTTGCGCTACATGGTCCGTGGCCATGTGCAGGACGAAACCGGTCAGCCCATCGAGGGCGCGGCGATCCGCATTGGCGAACAACTCGTGTTCACAAATTCGGACGGCGAATTTTTCATCCGCCGGAAGAACGCCGCCGCAATGGCCCTCGAAGTGGTGTTGACCGAATTCCTGAATTCCGCGCCGTTCCACTTGATCTCGGCTCCTCCCTCCGTAAAAGCCTTCCCGGAAGCCGCCGCGCCGGACATCGTAATCGTCCTCGCCAGAAAATAAATCATCGCTTTGAAATACGAGTCTTCTCTTTCCCTCAGGTGCGTTTCGATCGGCAGCCGCTTCCTGCAAGCGGGTCAGATCGATCAGTCCGTGGGAGCCGTACGAGCGGACACCAGGCTGCGCATTGCTTCGGGAAATCAGCGCCCAAACTTTCCCCGTTGCGTGTTGCAACCTCCAATCCCGCATCATACTATCTATCGAAATATGCCGAGCCATG
>PMOP01000113.1:6011-12150 GCA_003161495.1 Acidobacteriota bacterium
TCGACGCGCGTTTCTCTTTCCCCGCGATTCGTTCCCGGAGATACTTTCCGCTACGAAATGCAATTTGAGACCTCGACCGATACGACGCGATCCGGCCTCGCTTCGGATCCCCAAGGCCCGTCCAGCCTGGTGGTGGATTGGAACGCGACGGTGCGCATGGAAGTTTTGCCCGCCGATCCCGGCGCGCAGGGAGGAGGTATCCGCCTGCGAACCACGTATGAGAAATCCATGGCCAGCGTGCGCAGCGATACCTTCGATCCGGCGGCTGCCGAGACGCAGCAGCAATATCACAAGCTGGAAGGAAAAGTGGTCGAATTCATGCTCGATGCCGATGGAAAAGTGAAATCGGTCATGGGCCTAGAGGGAATTGTGGATTCGGAAAAAGCGGCGCAATCCGCGCGCGATTGGATCGCGCACCTCAGCGCCAGCGCGGGCGCGCCCCCCGGAGGCGTTTCCCTCGGCCAAACTTGGTCTTCGGAACAGCCGGCGGATACGTTGCCCATCGCCGGACTCGTCTGGCGCACCGACTCGCATTATCTTCGCAATGAGTCCTGCCGTCCGGTGAATCCTGATGTTCCAAGCGCCCCGGTCGCTGCGGAGTCCCCAACGAATGCAGCGACGAATTCGCATGCTGCATCGGACTGCGCCGTGATCCTCGCGAACTTGAATTTAGTCCACGCAAAGGCGTCCCGCGACCTGACTCCGCCGGAATTCCGCAAGAACGGAGTGCAGTCGGCAGGGAAGTGGACCGGCTCGGCGCAAAGTTTGCTGTACGTCTCGCTCGCCACAGGCATGGTTGTGAGCGTCACGCAATCCGGAACGGAAGAAATGGACGTGACGCTCACCTCAAACCACAACACTTCCATGCATTACGCCGGGAAAATCGCATCGCGCTCCCAAGTTGCTCTCGTCGCTGACGATTCGCATGGAAAATGATTGTCACAGATCATTTCTTGCCTCGCAATTTCGCTTTCCATGTGCCCGGGGCTTCGAGGGCCATTCAAATTCGGAACTCTTCAATACTTAACGAGCCAATCATCGTTCTGTAATCCGGGCCTGCTATCAGGATAGGCGCGGTGCGTTGGCGTTTTGTCGAGTCATGCTCCGTTACTTTTAAATTTGGAGGTTTCATGTCACCTATCCGTTGTCTGCGCACCCTGGGCACGTTTGTCCTCTTAATGACGTTGGGCTACTCCACTGCCAACGCCCAGGAAATCAAGACAGTTTTCGTCATCGCCCTGGAAAATCACAACTGGACGCAGCCGTCTCAGCTGCCGGGCGGGATCCAACAGGTTTATCAAAATACGAACGCGCCTTTCATCAACAGCCTGGTGAACGGAACGGCCTATGCCGTGATTAATGGTTCGATGGTAAACATCAGCGGGCAGGTCGCCTACGCCTCGGCGTACCATAATGTTTTGGCCACTCCCAGCGGAAACAACCCGAGCATTCATCCTTCTGAGCCTAACTATCTCTGGGCGGAAGCCGGGACCAATTTCGGCATTTTGGACGACGACGATCCCTTCAAGGACACTCCTCCGAACAGTCAGAGTACTCCGTTGCATTTGAGTAATTTGCTGACCAAGGCGGGAAAAACCTGGAAGTCGTACCAGGAAGACATCGACCTGATTACGGTCGGCTTGTCGCTGTGCAATGAAACTTTGTCACCGGATCAGTGGACCGTTCCGCTTGCCAGCTTCTCGGGACACTTGGGCTGCGGCACCTCCAATGCCTATAATCTTTCCACCCAATATAACTACGCTGCCAAGCACAATCCCATGGTGTTCTTCAATGACACGAACGGCGGCAACGATCCGAGCACTGCCAATCCGCTGTCCTCTCACTACGCGCCGCTGCAGCAGCTGCAGGCCGATCTGGGCAACGGCACCGTGGCGGATTACAACTGGATTACGCCGGACCAATACAATGACATGCACACCTCGCTCACCGGAGGCTACAAAGGGTTGACCGGCGATGCGGCCAATATCAAGCAGGGCGACGACTTCCTAAGCCAGGTCGTTCCCATGATCATGGCGTCCGATGCTTACAAAAACCGCGGCGTGATTATCCTCTGGTGGGACGAATCCGAATCAGACGGCGTCGCGGGCGACAACGCGAACGATTTCAGCCACACGGTCGGCGAGATAGTTATCTCCAAGCGCGCTCATCCGAACGTGAACGGACTTCCCTACGCAAGCCCTGTCAATTTCACGCACTCCTCGGATTTACTGACCATGGAGGAAATCTTCCACGTGACTCCAATTCTGGGTGATGCGGTCAACGCCACTGACCTTTCCGACTTGTTCCAACCCGGGGCCGTTCCGAAAAAGCCGTAAGGAACACGGTGGAATCATGGCCTGGGCTTGATGGACAGGCTGGACTCAAAGGTGACCGCACTTTTTTCTCGCCACGTGCATGATCGTGAGCGTCACGTGATCCGGAACAGAAGAAATGGACGTGACGCTCACCTCAAACCGCAACACTTCCGTGCACTACACCGGGAAAATCTCATCCCGCTCCCAGGTTGCCCTCGTCCCGAACGACGCGCGCGAGAAATAGTTTGTCGTAATCATCCTACCTGGCGACTTTCCGATAAAGCCCCGTTCATCCTGCGCTTCCTGGTTTCGGTTGCGGCAAAAGCGTCTGAGGCATTCGTACGCCTTCCAGAGAGGTTCGATTAAATATTGCGGCAAAAAGATACCGATCGTGTCGATTTCGCTGGTGGTCGTTCGACTAATGAGTAGAGGTGAGGTTAGAGCCGCCGGGCGACCGATCAGTTTTTGGAGTCGCGCAAAAGTGAGCCTGCTCGGGGATTGAGGCGGATGGCGCCTCGTCCGCGAGCACGCGTCCGTGGCCCTATGTTTGGTGTTTTTGAGCCCTGTAGGGCCGCGAAAGGCTTGAGATTCAAATCGGTATTAAATCGATTCAGAATCCATACCTCAGGAGGGACAAATGAATAAAAAGTCGGTTGAGACAATCATACTGCGAACGCTCGCCCTGGTTGTCGTTCTGGGTGCTTCGTGGCAAGCGCATGCGCAAAAGGACAAAGTGCCGTATCCGACCAAGGCCCCGCTCGATCAGTATCTCATCGGGGATCGCAATGCCGAGATTGCCATGGCACGCAGCGCGGCCCCCGAGGCAATATCACGCGATGCCGAGGTGTGGGTGCTCGGAACACACGGCTATGAAACCGCCGTCAAAGGCAAGAACGGTTTCGTGTGCGTCGTGGAACGGTCATGGATGTCCCCATTCGACGCCCCGGACTTTTGGAATCCCAAGCTGAGAGGTCCGATCTGCTTCAATCCGCCGGCCGCTCGAACCATCCTGCCACTCACTTTCAAGAGAACAGAGTTGGTGTTGGCCGGATTGTCTAAAGCTCAGATCATCGACGGGATCAAGGCATTCCAAATGAAAGAGCTGCCACCCTTGGAGCCCGGCGGGATGTGCTACATGATGTCGAAGCAAGGATACCTTAGCGACGTCGGCGGGAACTGGGTTCCCCATCTGATGTTTTACGTTCCGCAAACAGACGGTATGGCTTGGGGAGCAGATCTGCCTGGCTCTCCGGTTATGCTGAGCCCACAATTTCAAGGCGCTCCGGAACCTGTGACCGTTTTCATGATCCCGGTGCCCAAATGGTCGGACGGCACGGCTGCACCCATGGATGCGAACTGACATCCGATCCTGCGGCGCAAGTCCTATTGCTCCCAAGAATCAAAGCAAGATTTTCCACGCTCGCATTTTGTGCTGCATAGATAGCTCAACGATGCGTGAACCTGAGGCCAGCGTCCGCTTATCGTCATGTGGGGTTTCACAGGTGACTGCGCCCAAGTCCTGGCCCAACTCTCAGAGATGAGAGCCAAGGTCGATTCACAGGTAGCAGCACCTGCTGAATGAAGGACGCCCAACTTGCACCGAGCGAATCTTCGCTCACAAAGAGTGCGGATGGAAGGATGGCGACAGAGGCGGCCCGGCTCAAACGGAAACAAATCTCTGATAAGAAAAGAAAAAACCGTCTTGACAGGAACCGGCCTTCTCATGGAAGGACTTGGGAAGTTGCCGACACGCGGGCATTTGTCAGATAGGAACTTCGAAGTCGGTTCGGGCGCACATTAAATCTGCACGCGGTGTCTAATACCGTGAGGCTTCGTCCCCATGTTGCTTTCGTTGAAGCGAGCAGGTTGCGTCATTGCGGCGATCACCGGATGGCTCCTGTTCAACTTCGTCCTTGCTTATCTGTCTTCCGTTATGCCTTCTATACCTTACACCTACACTTTCGGACCTGACTTTCCGGACCTAGTATTGGCGGTAGTCTTCCTGTCCGGCAATCTCCTGATTATTCCTTTCTCCCTGATCTACTACCGGCACAGGCGACGCGACCGCTGGATTCAGGAGGAGGCAGAGAGATGGCTCGCAAAGCGTTCCGCGCAGTCGGGAACACCAGTTAGCATTTGGTCTAGCAAAATGCGCCGTAGGCTGCTCTGGCTGCCAAGTCTCTTTGCCTTGGCAGTCTTTCTCTTTGAGCCTGAGGCTATGGGGATCGTTTCGCATATTCTCAACCGCCAATCCCATGACCTGAACGACCACCGTCTGCATTTGCCGTTTACTTCGTTCGTCCGCAGTTATGGGAATTTATATGTGAATGCGCTGATCGGTAGGGGAATAGGTCGTGTTGGGATTCTCCAGTATTGGCAAAAGGAACCACAGCTGTCGTCACTGTTTTTCTACGCCATTCGAAACCCTCGACTTGATCACGACCGGGATTGGTTTTTGACAAGCGACAACGTTCGTTCAAGGAAAATCGTGTCTTTCGGGAGTGAGATGATGACGTGCGCTGATGTCACGTCCAATCTGGATGCATCGGAATCCAAACTGGTCCACATTATGTGCCTCTCCTCGAATAACGACGTTAGTGCCGATTTTTATGGTTTGCTCACCGACCTAAATATTTTTTATGAAGTGTTGAAGACTTCAACCGAACTGCCAACGATTCGAATATTTCAGTCGCTACCGCCAAGAGCGCCGGAATAGTAGGCCAAGTTGGAAAAGTTTCAAAATCCCAGCGCCCTATAAGTTCTATAAAAGTAAAAGTCAAGAAAAACACTTCACCGGCCGCCGGATAGTTTCTGACTTTCCAGCCCTCCTGAACGAGCGCGAATGGTTTTGGTCTTCCGCCCCGTGGACTTCAACACACGCTTTGATCGTATCGTCGCCATAAAAGTTTTCCCAACGCATCTCCCAGATTGTTTCGGAAGGAGTAAGGAGCGCGGGCGCTGAGATTGCAGAAACCGAAGGGCTTGGTGTAACGTCTGGAAGGAAGGCAGGTTCTGGATCGCCCAAGTGAAATCATTGCGCTTGTATGAACATGACCGCGCGAATATCCGAGTGATGGCCGTGACGCGCACCCATGAGAACGCTCACCCATAAGGGAGGAGTAATCGAATGAAGAATAAGCGAATGGCGCCTTTTTTCGTATCGCTTGCGGCTCTGCTGCTCGCGAGTCCCGCGCTGGCGCACCATGGTTTTGCCGGCCGCTACGACGAGGAACATCCAGTTACCGTGCAAGGCGTTGTGGTGGATTTTGAATTTGTGAACCCGCATTCGGCAATTATTTTTGAAGCGAAGGATCAGAACGGCGCCATGCAACGGTGGCATGCCGAACTCAGCGGCGCCTACGCGTTGCGCAGGGCCGATGGCTGGGATCGTGACACGCTGAAGCACGGGGACAAAATCACCATCATTGGGCCACGCAACAAGAACGGCTCCAACGACATGAACCTTTCTCACGAGAGCAAGATCACCGTGACGGACACGGGGAAAGTCATCCACAACAGTATTAAGGCTGAGCAAGCCCCGCCGGCAACACCGGCGAACTAGGGTCGTCTTCGAGATCGCGCTTTCGCTTTGCGGCGGGGGACGTGGCGCGGAGTGGCTCTTTTTCCCGCTGGGGCCCTGAGGTAGTTTGTCTATTTTGTCCAGCGCTTGCCGGAAGGAGTTGTGCGATGAGGGACAGCAAGAAGGGTGTGCTGGTGGTCGGCCTGACGGTGGCAGCCTTGTGTGCTCCGGTCAACTCCAGCTTCGGGCAAGCGCATACTCGGATGAGCGGCCCGCCGCAACCGCCGAAAGCCACCACAACGCC
>PMOP01000113.1:12157-16973 GCA_003161495.1 Acidobacteriota bacterium
ACTCGCGGTCAGCGCCACTGCCGAGGACAGCGCCGCCAGAGGCGTCAACGGCGTTTCCAAGGACCATGCGGTAAATTCCGGCGCGGTGTACGTCTATACTCGAGACAACAAGGGCTGGAAGCAGCAAGCCTACCTTAAGGCCTCGAACACGGCGGAAAGCGCCCAATTCGGAAACTCCCTGTCCCTGAGCGCCGATGGCAACCTATTGGCCGTCAGCTCTTCCGGAGAAGCTAGTTCGGCCACCGGCATTAATGGCAATCAGGGCGACCGTTCGATGCCGGGTGCGGGCGCCGTCTATGTCTTCGCGCGCGCCGGCGCTGCCTGGTCGCAGCAGGCCTACCTGAAATCGTCAAACACCGGCGGCCCGGATGTAGGCTACCAGTTCGGCTACGCGGTCTCCCTCAGCAGTGACGGAAGCACGCTCGCCGTAAGCGAGACCAGCGATCCCAGCAACGCCACGGGCATCAACGGCGACCAAAAGAACACGGGTGCACCGGATTCCGGCGCGGTGTTCATCTTCAACCACAGCGGCGACACCTGGTCGCAACAGGCTTACATCAAGCCCTGGAACACGACCACACCCGGCGTACTGTTCGGCTACTCCGTCGGCTTGAACGGCAACGGCGACACCCTCGGCGTCGGCGCGTACGGTGAGGATGGCGGTAGAGGCGCCATTTACGTCTTCACGCGCAACAAGGGGACATGGTCGCAGCAAATGCGTCTCACGGCCTCGAACGCCGAGCCAGGCGATTACCTCGGATGCTCGCTGGCCATCAGCGATGACGGCAACACCATTATCTCCGGCGACGTGGAGGATAAATACCGCCAGCTCCAAGGCCCGCATGACGAGGGACTTTTAGACTCCGTCGGCTCGGCCTATGTTTTCGTGCACACGGGAGGCAAGTGGTCGCAGCAGGCTCATGTGAGGGCCTTCAATGCGCGGGAAAATGACCAATTCGCATGGGCTTTGGCCATGAGCCGGGACGGCAACACGATTGCCATCGGCTCGCACCTTGAGGATAGCGGCGCCAAGGGCGTCAACGGGGATCAGTCTGACGCATCCATGGAAGATTCCGGTGCGGTCTACGTTTACACCCGCAGCGGCACGACCTGGAATCCCACTGCCTACGTCAAGGCTTCCAACACCAAGCCCGCTGCGGAGTTCGGCATCTCGGTTGCGCTGAATGGCGACGGCAAAGTGCTTGCCGCCGGCGCGACAAAGGAAAACAGCGCCGCCAAGGGCGTCAACGGCAAGCAGGGCGATACGTCGGCCGTCAACGCCGGAGCCGCCTACATCTATTACTGACGAGAAGGAGAAAAATGGCATGCGCAAGATAGCGTCAGTGGTCGCAGCGACGGTACTTCTCTCGATCGCAAGTGCGGGTCTTTCGCTCGCACAGCAGGCTCCTCCGGCTGCCGGCGCTCCGCCTGCCGGACCGGGCGCAGGTGCTCCCGGGCGCGGGGGAACTCCTCCGCCGCCGTTCCGCATCATGAGCCTTGGTATGGTCGACGGCTCGCTGCTCCCGCAGCAATTCACTTGCGCCGCCGGTACGGAGGCGGTGTCGCCACCCCTGCAATGGATGAACGCGCCGAGAGGCACGGTGAGCTTCGCTCTAATCGTCCACGACATGGAACCGCGTCCGCAAAAGAAACTCGACGACATTTTGCACTGGATGGTGTGGAACATCCCCGCTACAGCGACCAAGTTCCCGCAGGGTATTCCGTCCAATACCGCCGATCTTCCGGACGGCAGTCATCAGACCAACGGCAATCCGGGCCAGGGTGGCATCATCGGCTATCTGCCGCCGTGCCCGCCGCAAAATGTTCCCCTGCTGCACCACTACGCGTTCGATATGTTCGCACTCGATACCAAGGTGGATTTGCCGCAAACGGCCACGCGCGCGGACGTGATGAAGGCCATGGACGGCCACATCCTCGGGCACGATTCCCTGGTCGTTCCTTTCACTCGCTAGACCGCAACATGATGGATTTAGAGTGCAACAGGCCAATCCTCATGTGGGAGCCAGTTGACGAGAAGGCCGTTTCGCAGCGCCTATCTCGTCTCCATGGGTGATTACTTCAGCGTGCGCCGCGATCCGGGCAATCTCCTCCTCGGTCGGGTGGCCTTAGCCGAACCAATCCATATACCGACGTGGGTCGAGAAACTCTGGCTTTTCAAGATGCTTGCGTTCCTCGGTTCAGTGAGGTTCGCGTAGTCGCAAATGGAGGTATACACTTACCCGGTGGAAGTCCAACAACATCTTGATCCGACTTGGAGGAGTCCATGAGATTCGTTGCTAGGCCGCTGCTATTGGCAATGGTCGTCATCTCTCTCGTTATGACCGTAGTGCTAGTAAGCCGAACCGCGGCTCAACAACGCACTCCAATCGTGATAGATATTTTCACCGGCCCCGATGGTGAGACACAAGACAGGAAAATCGACGCGCAACTTACCCCTTGGTCGGTCTGAGCACTGCCGAAAGGTCAGAGGCACTCAAAGCTGCCAATTTACAATTCAGACGCTTTCCGCGCGGTTGGGTGAACGACTGGCATCCTGCGCCGGTTCGCCAGTATGTGATAACCCTCAGTGGCCGGGGAGAAATCGAAATGGCTGGGGAACGAAAGATTACGCTACAGCCCGGGAGCATATTTCTTGCCGAGGACCTGACCGGCAAAGGCCACATCTCTCGCACGATAGGAAAAGAGGATTGGATCAGCGTAGCCGTCAATCTAGCGAGTCAGTAACACCAATTCTTAAGAGGAATTCGGCAATCTGCTAACCATGCTTCGTGTCACTTTGCGATGCAACGCACTCTGTTTGGGACAAATGCGAGCCGATTGTGTTTGGATTGTCGCCCACTGGGAAGTTCTTGGCCAAGTCTTGGTAAGTTCTATAAAGGAAAAGTCAAGGAAAAACACTTCACCGCCCGCCGGATAGTTTCTGACTTTCCAGCCCTCCTGAACGAGCGCGAATGGTTTTTGGTCTTCCGCTCCCTGGACTCGGTTCGGTGCGCAGCCGGTCACGGCCAAAAGGACCAAATCGTCGACGCCATTTCCATTCGAGAAAGACCCGCAGAGATTGAGGATCGCGCCGTCCCCGGCCATTGGGAAGGCGACCTCACCGGCGGCACGAAGAACACATTGGGAAGTTGCCCGCAACTTTGCGGCGCTCCCTGACCTGGGATCGCGAGCTGGAGATGGCCCAGCACAAGAGCTTCACGGTGGACACGGAAGTGAAAGTCTACTTCTGCGATCCGTAAAGCCCTTGGCAGCGCGGCTCGAACGAAAACACAAACGGCCTGCTGCGTCAGTACTTCCCTAAACGAACAGACTTGTCAGTGTATTCTCAAGAAGAACTCGATGACGTGGCGCTCAAATTAAATCAGCGTCCAAGAAAAACTTTGGGGGTCCAAACTCCAGTAGATAAACTGCAAGCAAGTGTTGCACTGACCCATTGAGACCGCCCCGCTTTTCGGAAACTCGCTTTCCGAATTTAAGAAAACACTTATCTGCGTCTGCAATACTGGGTGTGGTCACTTTTGGGGGCTCTATGCTGGACGAAGGTGTGTGGGCTGAGGTTAAGGTGGGCAACGAGGATCTGCGCCTGTTTTCGGAGCGCAATGCGCAGGGAGTGCAGATGTCCGTTTACAATGTCAATACGAAGAGCTGGATCGCACCTTCCGAATCGGTTGATGACATTGGGCAGGGCAAGGAAAGAGCAGAAGACTGCGCCAGAGTATACCTAAAACAGGCCGCCGATTTGGAATTACCGCCGTTGCGCTGGAAGAAGTCTCGCTCCAGGTAGTAACAGACGAAGCTCGCTACCGTTCTGCTTCGACTGCGCCACCCCGAGAAGTCTTCTTATCAGAAGGTCGGCCGCGATCCGAATGGGCCAAATTCCCATATTCCGATAAGGCGTTTCTCAGGCTGTGGTTAAGTTTCGCATCCAAAGCTTTCCATGCCATGTAAACTAAGCCAAAATGGTTCCCGTGGCCATTTGGTACGGCGAACTGGTTTGCGGCCCAGCTCCGAGCTCAGCAGCGGAAAGGATTCGACATGAAAGATGAGACCGCCGATAACATCGCGAACGAATTGCGCCTGATTAGAGAAGAATTGCAGAAATTGACCAGCGCGGTAAAATCCATAGCCAACAGGCCACAGAACTCCAACAAACCTGCAAGATCATATCAGGGGCGCAATTCCGTGCCATTTGAGCCCGGATCACAGGATCGAAAGGTGCAGGCGGTTCGACGCCCGGAAGACAAGCGTCGTCAATGGCATCTTCCGAGAGACGCGAAATAATTTCACAGACATTGCGAACTTGTGCATCCCTTTGCATGGTCAATGCAATGACGGCTTGATGGTGACGCGCAGTCAAGATGTCACAACCAGATTGCGTGAGTGCCGGAAGAATCGGAAATAGTCTCGGGGTACAAAAACCCAGCTACCGATGAGGTCCGCTTCTCGGAGTGTGGCCTTCCGCTTCAAAATCACGCGCTTCCTTTGCTCTCCATCCGACTGCGCTATAATAAATGGTTCTGTGCGGCCCGCCAGGCGCGCCGTGCAGTCCACCAGCGATGAACTTCAAACTCATGAGCGATTACGAGCCTCGCGGCGATCAGCCGGACGCGATCGAGCAGCTTTCGCGCGGCATTGAGGCGGGCGAAAAGCATCAGGTGCTGCTCGGCGTGACGGGATCGGGGAAAACGTTCACCGCGGCGAAAGTGATCGAGCGCGCGAATCGCCCCGTCCTCGTGCTCGCGCATAACAAGACCCTTGCGGCGCAGCTCTACAGCGAATTCAAAAGTTTTTTCCC
>PMOP01000113.1:17017-18457 GCA_003161495.1 Acidobacteriota bacterium
CGCGACGTCGTGGTGGTTGCGTCCGTTTCGTGCATCTACGGCATCGGCTCTCCCGAAGCGTATTACGGCATGCTGCTCATGGTAGAAAAGGGGCAGAGCACCAATCGCGAAGCGATGCTTCGCAAGCTCGTCGAGATGCAGTACCAGCGCGCCGAAGATTTGCGGCGCGGCACGTTCCGCGTGCGCGGTGATCGCCTGGAAATTTACCCACCGT
This sequence comes from Acidobacteriota bacterium, assembly GCA_003161495.1. Lineage (GTDB taxonomy): Bacteria > Acidobacteriota > Terriglobia > Acidiferrales > UBA7541 > Palsa-360. The sequence goes on from PMOP01000113.1 coordinate 17,232, forward strand.
ATGAAGACAACGGTTACGCCATTGAGCTTTGGGGCGATCAAGTCGACGCCATCCGCCAGATCGATCCGCTCACGGGAGAAGTGCGCTCGGGCCAGAACGATTTGTCGAGGCTGACGATTTATCCGAAGTCGCACTACGTGATGCCCGCGGCGCAAAGAGAACGCGCGATCAAAACCATCCTCGAAGAGCTGGACTGGTGGGCGCCGGAACTTAAAAAGCAGGGAAAATACGCCGAAGCGCAGCGCGTGTGGCAGCGCACCATGTTTGACATCGAGATGATGCGCACCATCGGCTACTGCCACGGCATCGAAAATTATTCGCGGCACATGTCCGGGCGCCTGCCCGGCGAAGCGCCGCCCACGCTGCTCGATTATTTTCCGCAGGATTATCTGCTGTTCATCGACGAATCGCACCAGACCATTCCGCAGCTCCACGCGATGTATCACGGNNAATCGCCCGCTGAATTTTGAGGAATTCGAGCATCGCACCGGGCAAGTGCTTTACGTTTCGGCGACGCCGGGTCCGTACGAGTTGACGCGATCGGCGGGAGTGGTGGTCGAGCAGGTGATTCGCCCGACGGGCCTTGTGGACCCGCAAATCGAAGTGCGCCCGGTAAAGGGCCAGGTGGACGATTTGCTTGAGGAAATTCGCAAGCGCGCCGAGCGCAACGAGCGCGTCCTCGTCACCACGCTCACCAAGCGCATGTCCGAAGATCTCGCCGAATATTTCACGGAGACCGGTGTGCGCTGCCGTTACATGCACTCGGAAATCGATACGCTCGAACGCGTGCGCATCCTGCGCGACCTGCGCCGCGGAGAATTCGACGTTTTAATTGGCATTAACTTGTTGCGGGAAGGGCTGGACCTGCCGGAAGTTTCGCTCGTTGCCATTCTCGATGCCGACAAGGAAGGTTACCTTCGCAGCGCGACCGCGCTCATTCAGACGATCGGCCGCTGCGCGCGGCACGTCGAAGGCCGCGCCATTCTCTACGCCGATCGCATGACCGGATCGATGGCGCAAGCCATCGAAGAAACCAGCCGCCGCCGAGCCAAGCAAGTCGCCTACAACGAAGCCAACGGCATCACGCCAATGTCCATCACCAAGTCCGTCGACATGAAGCTGGCCGCGATCGTCGAAGCCGACTACGTCACCGTGCCCGCCGAGGATTTTGCCGATGCCGACATCACGAGCGAAGCGAAGCTCGGCGAAGTTCTCGCCCAGCTTGA
>PMOP01000113.1:18503-21948 GCA_003161495.1 Acidobacteriota bacterium
GCAGTGCCACAGCCATGACCACGCTGGAAATTTCTGGCAATGCCGATTGGTTGTATGTCACTCACTGACGAAGCTCAGTATTGGACCGGAAGTTTTTTAGGCATTTCCCGAGAGCGAGCTTTCGCATTGGGAGTAATGCGCGAGCCCGTATTACTTGGCGCCCATCATATTAGAGATCTCGCTCGCGGAAATGGTAGACGGCGATGGTGAGGGCGATCAAGAGATACGCGCAGGCGTAGAAGATCATTGCGCCGCTGGGAATGGAAACATCCGCGAAGGGTGAAAATTGCAGGGATCCGGCGAGCGGTGACTCCATCTCAAATGCGGCGCGGCGCCAGATGGCTTCGCTTGGCATGACGAGACTGGAAATGATGCCGACCATCGCGAGGCGCGATCCTTCCGTGAAGCCACTCATTTGTTCGAGCCATCCGCCGAGAAACGCGACACCGAGCAGGCCAAGCGTGATCACGCCGCTCGTGAGCGTTGAAAACCAGGTGCCGAACATGAACGTGACTGACAAGGCCATGACGCATTCCAGGAAAACAAGTAGTGCGCCGCGGACCGGATGTTGCGCCATCACTCCGCCAATGAAAAATCCCTCGGCGATCGCGCCCCAAAACATAATCGCCACATAAACGCCGGCCATCGCTACGAAGCCGAGCCATTTTCCGATCAAGATTTGCCAGCGCGCGAGAGGTTTCGTGGCGATGGCGTGAATCGTCCCGGAAGTGATTTCGCCGGAAATGGTATCGACGGAAGTGAGCGTGGTCATGACCACCGCGAGAAGATCGACGGTGTACAAGCCGATCATCAGCATCGCGCTGATCACCTGGTAGCGTAAAAACGGCGGCACGGCGGAATTCCGAAAATCGCCGACCTGAAAACGCAAGCCGATGCCGAACACCAGGAGAAACGCGGCCCCGGCGAGGAGCGCGGTCCACAAAATTTTCTTGCGCGCCGCTTCACGAAACGTGATGCCCGCCATGATCCACACGCCCATCAGAATCCCCGATCCTCTCCCATGATGCCCATGAACAATTCTTCAAGCGAAAGACGCTGTGGAGTGAACTGGTAAACGTCGGCGCCCGCGGCAACGAGGTAGCGCAAAATATCGGGAAGAGATTCGCGGGATTGCGTCGTCATGGTCAGCCGCTCTTCGTCCACATCGACGGAATCGCTCCAGTGTGTCAGGCCGCGGACGCATTCCGGGGAGAGCTTTCGCGCGCGAATTTCCAGGCGCACGGCTTCTTCCTGCTGCGTCCGCATGTCGCGGCTGGTCACCACTTGGCCTTCACGGATAAATACGACTTGATCGCAGGTGATCTCGATTTCACTCAGGAGATGCGAATTCAAAAATACGGTGGTGCCTCTGTCACGCTGCGCGCGAATGATGTCCCGCACCATACGTCGCCCCAGAGGATCGAGTCCCGACGTCGGCTCATCGAGAAAAATAATTTCAGGCTCGTGTATCAGCGCCTGTGCAAGCCCGATGCGCTGCAGCATGCCCTTGGAAAAATTCTGTAAACGTTTATCGATGTGCGGCGTGAGTCCCACGAGTTCGATGAGGGCCGGAACGCGCTTGGAAAGCTTGACGGAGTCCACTCCGCAAAGCCGGCCATGCAGGCGCAAAAGTTCGGCGGGCGTCAGCCATTCGTAAAAACGGAAATTTTCCGGCAGGAAACCGATTTTTCGCCGGACTTCCACGTTGCCGGACGGCGCGCCCAGCACGAATGCTTCGCCGCTGGTAGGCTTGGCGAGACCCAACAGCATTTTGATCGAAGTGCTTTTGCCCGCGCCGTTTGGGCCGAGGAAGCCGAAAATCTCGCCGCGAGGCACGGCCAGGGTCAAGTCGCGCACCGCGACTTTGCCGCCGAAAACCTTGCGCAAATTTTGTGTTCGGACCGCGAAGTTATCCAGCTGGGGCAGAGTCAGCTCCTGTTTATTTCAGCGAATCGGCCAAGCCTATCGCCTGGCTGGAGTCTCCGAATCCGGTAAGCGAATATACGATTCCATTTTTTGTCCAGATGAGCGCGTAACCGGGGCCGCGTCTTCCGGCCATGCTGAGCAGCGTGCCATTCGTGCCGTCCACTTTCACGACTTGATACGAACGCAGAGAGCGGGGAACCGACAGCGTGAGCGTCGCTTTCCAGTCGATCGTGTGCAGAAAATCATTGGCCTGCGCCGGCGTCATCCCCGCCGTCTCCAGCCCAATTTGCGCGAGTCCGCCGACGTCGAGGCCGCCCGGAACATTGACGATTGGGTCCGGCCCTTCGCGCAGTCTGACGCAATCGCTGAACTCGGTCGTAGTCGGCGACGGTCCGGTAATATTATCCGCGACGACTTTGCTGGCATTTGCCGGGCCGGGGCAAGTTCCGTATTGCACTTGAACCGATCGCGGAACCTGCACACTCACTGTTGCGCCATCGAGAGACTGCGGCAGCACAAGATCCGGATGGCCCGCCTCCGTGGCGATCGCCTGCAGGCGTGAGCGGTCCACGATCACAGCGATCTTGTGCGTTCCTCCGACAACAATTTCCGGCGTATCTTTTCGCGCGTTGAGCAATTGCACATCAAATCCCGCGAGCTGGCGCGCGCCGGCCAAGTCGGGAACCGGATGGTCTTCTTCGTTGACCTCGACCTGGACTTTATCGGAAATCATCTGCGTGACCATTTGGTGCAGCGTGGGGTTCGCGTTCGAGTCCACGTAGGGGGAAAAATCCGCGTTGACCGCCTGCACTTTTTGCATGCGCAGCGATTGGAGCGATTTCAGCGCTACATTTCTAATCGCCGGGATGCCCAAGCCCCCGGCGACGATCACCACTACCAGGAGAATCAGCCAAACACCTTTTTGCGAGGAAGCGGCAGCCGTCATGGGAATTCCTCTTTCTGATCAACATTTCCGGGCAACAAAGTTGCCGGAAACACATAGTTTCGATGCCGACAAATTAACAAACAAACCTGAAATTTACATGAAGGGTTTTCGTGGCGCATGCTTCAGCTTGCGGGGTTAATCTTTGCTAAGAATAAACCCCACAAGCTGAAGCATGCGCCACTTTAACCTCAAACCATTCCTTTGCGCAGCTCTTCCAGCGGATAGAATGTGTCGCGCCAGACGACGCCGCCGCGCCAAAGCGTGGCGATCGCCGAGCGGCTAATCATCCAACAAAACAGCAGCGCCCCGATGGGCTGAGTGAGCCCGTAGAGCGGGGAAGCATCCGTCGACCAAATCATGCCCGCGTGAATCAGCACGGCGGCGCCCGCGGCGATCCCGGCAAACACGCGCGCCCATCCCGTCGCAAATGCCAGCCCGAAAAACGGGAGGACGCTCATGGTCACGGAAAGCATCATCGCGGCGACGGCAAAAAACGGATTGTAGTGCACCGCGGCAAACATGTTTTTCGTGACGCCGCGAATGACGTTGCGAATTCCGCTGTGCCAGCGCACA
>PMOP01000244.1 GCA_003161495.1 Acidobacteriota bacterium
CTTGCGCTCATTCATAGTGTACAGTGCGCGTACTGGCAATCCGAGGAAATAGCAAGGCGGGTTGTGCACTGAATAGCAACGCCCCCGCGATCAGTCAATTCACTTGGCCACCGGAACGGACTGAGGGGGTTCGATAGCTTCCGTGCCGGCAAACGGCACCGGGTTAATTTGCCGGCCGGCAATGGATTCTTTCTCGCGCTTTTTGGCGGCGCGTTTTTCCGCATATAACACGTGGTCGGCGCGCTCCATGAACTGCTCGGTCGTTTCGCCGTTCTCGTACCCCACCCATCCCGCGGAAAAGCAGATCGGTATTGTTGCACCGCCATATTCGATCTCCATGGGACGCAATCTGGACACCAGAGTAGGGACATGGGCAGTGGTGCATTCGGGGAGCAAGACCAGAAACTCGTCCCCTCCCATGCGCGCGGCAATGTCCGATTTCCGTACGGCCAGTTCGAGCCGCCGGGCGAAATGCTTGAGCACCTGGTCTCCGGTAAGATGCCCGTAGGTATCGTTGATTTGCTTGAAGTTGTCGAGGTCAAAGGAAATCACGGTCAGGGGGTGCCCGTAGCGCGCGGAGCGTGCGGCCTCGGATGCCAATCGCTCGTCGGCAACTCGACGATTGGCAAGTCCGGTAAGGGAATCGACCTGCGCAAGGCGTTCGAGTTCCTCCGCTCGTACTTGAAGGGTACGCATTTCCTCGATCTTCCTGATGAAATCCCGCCGCAGGCGCTTCACTGTAATTTGCTGATAAATGGTATAGGCGTTGAAGATCAGAACCAGTCCGACCAGGCCGCGCACAGCCCGATTCATGCTGGCGTCAAAAAAAGGGTCATCCACTTTGATAAGGCCCGGAAATGTCATGGTGAAGACGGCAAAGGTGAGCAGAAGCATGACGATTACGGCCATGCTCCAGAGCCACCAATCGCGGTGCTCCAGCCTCTGCAATTCCGCCTGCATCTCAGGAAGGCCGAGGCCCGAGGATGGATCGGATTTCGCCGAAAGCAATGATGTGGGCGATAATTTCATGTGTGGCCGCCGCTGCCGGGCGAATTCGCAAGCACGCAAGACCATCATAAATGGAGGAGAAATGGGGGATCGATTAAAATCCGCGCGGCGTTCCGGATTGTCCACTGTACGAGAGGACAGCAAACTCATCAGTAACTTAATTATATGACTGTGGCCTTTCAGTGGCGGGTGGAGTTCCTTGTTGCGCCTGTATGGCATGTGGGACGCGCATCTGCAATGAAAAAGCCACACTCGCGCCTTGCACTGCTGTAGTGAATTTCATTTCATGATTTATATGGGAAGGAAACGCAGCACACCCAGGGAAGGCCGGGTGCGGGAAAGCTAGGCGCCTTTTTTCAGTTCGGCCAGAACCAGCTTGGCAACTTCGCGCAGGGTTTCAAATACTCCCTGGCCGGCGATGGCCACACCTTCGGTTACGGGTTCGCCTTTGACCTGAAGCTCCTTCTTAAGCTGCTCGACGGAAAGAACACCGGGAAGGTCGCGCTTGTTAAGCTGCAGTACATAAGGGATGGTATTGAAATCGAGTTTGTGCTCTTTCAAATGCTCGCGCAGATTTTCCAGCGTTTCAAAGTTGGCGTCCAGCCGTTCTTCCTGCGAATCCGCCACGAACACAACGCCATCGGCGCCCTTCAGGATCAGTTTGCGGCTGGCTTCGTAAAACACCTGTCCGGGAACGGTATAGAGATGAATGCGCGTTTTGAAGCCGCGCACGGTGCCCAGATCGATGGGCAAAAAATCGAAAAAGAGCGTGCGGTCCGTTTCCGTCGCCAGGGAAATCATCTTGCCCTTTTGCGCGGTTCCGGTGTGATCGTAGATCCACTGAAGGTTGGCCGTCTTACCGCCCAGACCTGGACCGTAGTAAACCAACTTGCAGTTAATTTCGCGAGCAGGAAAATTGATAAAGGGCACGGTTGTCCGGACTGGCCGGGGCTTATTTTATAGCACACGCAGGAAGTCAGGCCAATCCTCAAACCAAGGTATGTTGCTCGCCAGACAGGGGGCGGGTGCAGTGGGCATCGTGAGCAAATGTCGATCGCCGCTCGGGCACTGCGAAAACCGCAAAAAAAGAAGTGCGATTAAAATAGATTGCACTATACTCTGGGGCGCAACTCCAAGAAGAGGAGACAGGTCTACATGAGAGGTTTTGTGATCGGAGTGCTGGTCGGCGCCGCGTTAATTGCGGGCGGGGTTTATTTTTATTTTACTTCGGGGATGGCTCCCGCTGCGGTTGCGGATCCGCCGATGTTTATGGAGAAGAAGGTCGCCAACAAATCTCTGGATGCGCATATCGAAAAGGCCAATGTCCCGGCGCCACCCATCCAACCCAGCGACGAAAATTATGTGGCCGGCGCCAAGCTGTATAAGGACAATTGCGCCGTGTGCCACGGCTTGCCCAACCTGCCGCCTCCGGCCATCGCAGACAATGTTTACCCCCGCGCCACGCTGATGTTCAAGGGAAAGGGTGTGTCGGACGATCCAGCGCAGGAGAGCTACTGGAAAATTGAAAATGGCATTCGGTTGACAGGCATGCCGAGCTTCAAGCCCATATTGAATGAAACGCAAATCTGGCAGCTCGCGCTTTTTGTTGCCGGTACCGACAAACTTCCGGATTCCGCCAAGAATGCGTTGGCGCCCGAGCCGGCTCCAGCCGCCGCGATGCCCGCCATGCCCATGCCGACGCCAAAAGGCGCGGAGAAGAAGAAGTAATTTTCGGCCCATGTCGGGGGGGGCGCCCAGCTTGCGTTTTCACTAGATCACTTGTAGGCGCGTTGACGACGGGTGCCACCTCTGTTAGACTGCCGAAAATGGCACGCACAGGAAAGCCCGTAAAACGAGCGAAGCACGAAGCGGCCTCCGCTTCGAAAAGCCGCAAAATATTGAAAAGTAAAGAAGATAGTAAAGTTGCCGCGCACGCCGAAGCAGTTCGCCAGATGGTTGACCCCCTTTTCGAACAGCAACTGAAACAGTACGAACAAGCCGTTCAACACTTCCAGCAGCAAAAATTTGTGAAAGCAAAAGAATTACTTGAGAAGGTCCAGGCAGGGCCGGGTAAGGAGTTGGCCGATCGCGCGCGCGTTCATTTGCGGATTGTTGAGCAGCGCATGGCCAAGCAACCCGTGCCCACCGTGCGCACTCCCGAAGAACATTATCAAGCGGGCGTGGGCATGATGAATGTGGGACGCTGGGATGAAGCGCGCGAACATTTGCTGCGCGCGCGCAAGCTGGCCCCCAAGGCCGACTACGTTTTTTACGCCATGGCGGCGCTGGATTGTCTGACGGGTGAGGCGGAATCGGCGATGGAAAATTTGAAGATCGCCATTCAGTTGCGTCCGGAAAACCGTTACCACGCGCGCAACGACGAAGATTTTGCTTTTCTGCAAGAGGATCCCCGATTTACCGAGTTGCTGTACCCCGAGCGAGAAGCCTCCGGCCTTTGATGCCTTTGATGTAAGATGAGCCGCTGACAGGCTCACGAGCGATGCCATCCCGATGAAAAAAAATGCGCGACAACGCACCGCAGGCACGGGTGGAGTTCGCGTGGTTGCCATTGGCGGAGGCACCGGGCTTTCCATGCTGTTGCGCGGGCTGAAGCATTTCGTTGCGCGCCGCGGACATGAATCGGAGCGCCGTCCGATCAGCGATCTCGCGGCAATTGTAACGGTCACGGACGATGGAGGAAGCTCGGGGCGACTTCGCCGCGAATACCGCGTGCTGCCGCCGGGTGACATTCGCAATTGCATGGTGGCGCTCTCGCAGGATGAAGCGCTGCTGGGCCGGCTGTTCCAATATCGATTTCACGCGGGCCGCGGTTTGCGCGGACACAGTTTCGGAAATCTTTTCCTCACGGCGCTGAGTCATGTTACCGGCGATTTTGCGGAGGCGGTGCGCGTCAGCGGAGAGGTTCTGGCGATTCGCGGGCGAATTTTTCCAACCACTCTGGAGAATGTTTCGCTGGAAGCGGTGATGACCGATGGAAAAATTGTATTGGGCGAAACGCGCATTGCCAAAAGCGGCAAAAAAATCCGCAAGTTGAGCCTGCGTCCACGGCACGTTCGTCCGCTTCCCGAAGTGTTGGAGGCCATCCGGCAGGCGGACTTGATTCTGATCGGCCCCGGCTCGCTTTACACCAGCATCCTTCCGAACCTTTTAGTATCCGGGGTTGCCGAAGCGATCGAGCAGTCTTCCGCAAC
>PMOP01000269.1 GCA_003161495.1 Acidobacteriota bacterium
TCCGTCTGGAAATCCTTCTTGGTAAGTACTGGAATGGTTGCCGTGGTCATTTTTTCTGGTCTCCAGATTTCTTTCGGGCCTTAGCCCAGAATTTCTTCGATCTTTGCTTCAATTTCCGAAGTCTTAAAGGGCTGCCCTTGAATTTTGTTATAGCCTTGCGCGTCCACCAGATACTTGGCGCGCAGGATCATGGAAAGTTGGCCAAGATTCATCTCGGGAACCAGTACATGGCGGTAACGCGTCATCAATTCGCCCAGATTGCGTGCCAGCGGATTGAGGTGCCGCAGATGCACGTGGCCGATGCGATGCCCTTTGGCGCGCATGGTCTTCATGCCCGCGGTGATCGGCCCATACGTCGAGCCCCAGGCTACGATCAGCAAATCGCCGTCAGGATCGCCTGCCGGAACCAGATCCGGAATATCCTGCGCCACGGCCTCGACTTTGGCCGCGCGGATGCGCACCATTTTTTCGTGGTTCAGCGGCTCGTAGTTAATGTTGCCGGTTACGTCCTGCTTCTCGATGCCGCCAATCCGGTGCTCGAGGCCGGGGGTCCCGGGAATCGCCCAAGGCCGCGCCAGTGTTTCCGGATTGCGCGAGTAGGGATGGAATCCTTCGGGATTGTCCGCGAATTTCACTGGGATTCCGGGGATTTCATCGAGGGTGGGAATTCGCCACGGCTCGGCGCCATTTGCCAAATAGCCATCTGACAAAATGATAACTGGCACCATGTATTTCAGCGCAATGCGGCAGGCTTCCACGGCCACCCAGAAGCAATCGCCGGAAGTCGATGCCGCAACGATCGGAATCGGCGCTTCCGAGTTTCGTCCGTACATGGCCTGCAAAAGGTCGGCCTGCTCGGTCTTGGTCGGCAAGCCCGTGGACGGGCCGCCGCGCTGGATGTCGCAAATCACCAGAGGCAATTCCACAGCGACAGCCAAGCCCATGGCTTCGGTCTTCAGCGCCATGCCCCGACCGGAAGTGGTGGACAGCGCCAAAGCTCCAGAATAGGCTGCGCCAATTGCGGAAGTGATCGCAGCAATTTCATCTTCAGCCTGAAAGGTCATTACGCCGAAATTCTTGTACATGGAAAGTTCGTGCAGAATGTCCGAAGCGGGCGTGATCGGGTAAGAGCCAAGGAAGAGCGGAAGGCCGGCTTTTTGCGATGCCGCCACGAAACCGATGGCCAGAGCCTGGTTGCCGCTGAGGTTGCGATATGTCCCGGGAGTAAGCTTGGCGGGAGGAATTTCGTAGCTGACTTGAAACGCTTCGGTCGCTTCGCAGTAGTTGTAACCTGCGCGCATGGCCAGCTTGTTCGCTTCCACCAGCAACGCCTTGGTCTTGAACTTGTCCTCGATCCACTTGTAGGTCAGGTCCATCGTGCGGTTGTAGAGCCAGTAGCACATGCCAAGCGCGAAGAAGTTCTTGCAGCGGTCCATCGACTTGGCGTCGAGGCCCAGATCCTGCAGAGCGGAGCGCGTCAAGCGTTCCAGCCCAACGGGGAACAGCCGGTAGCCGTCGAGCGTGTTGTCTTCGAGCGGATTCGTGGTCAGGTCGGCCTTGCGTAAATCGTTGTCCGTAAACGCGTCGCTGTTTACGATGAGAATCCCGTTGCGCTTCAGATCCTTTACGTTGGTCCTGAGGGCGGCCGGGTTCATGGCCACCAGCACGTCCACGGCGTCTCCCGGAGTGAACACGTCGCTGGAGGAAAATTGAATTTGGAAGCCGCTTACGCCGGGAAGAGTTCCCGCAGGGGCGCGAATTTCAGCGGGGTAATCGGGGAAAGTGGCCAGGTCATTTCCGTACAGGGCGACCGTGTTGGTGAACTGGTTGCCCGTAATTTGCATGCCGTCGCCGGAGTCTCCGCAAAATCGAAGAACGGCTTTTTCGATGACTTCGCGCTTGTGGGCGCGGACGACTGGGTCCGTAATCGTAGCCATGGCTTAGGAAAGCTCCAATTCTTAAGTATGAATTTTAAGCACCCGGTTTGCCCCAAGGAACAATCGACGCGGAATCCAAGCTTCTCCAGAGGGCTTCCAATGAGCAAGCATAGCACATCGGAAGTGGCCTTGTAATACCGCGACGCAAAATCTGTGTTGCGTATGCGCTATGAGCCGAATAGGTGCAATGTCCCAATCTGGGGAAATATTATTTTCACGGTTTTCCTGCGCGGCCGGGAAAGCAATCAGCCGGATTCCCCGCGGAATATGTTTTCTCTATTTTTAAAAATTGAGGCTTGCTTTTTCGCTTTTACTTCGCCTAAGATGAGGGCGCACGAAGGAGCGCCCCATGACCCTGACAAAACGCCAAAAAGAAGTGCTCGATTTTCTGGTCTCCTTTCACAACAAGCACGGATACTCGCCGAGCTTTGAGGAAATGGCGCGGTCACTGAAACTGACTTCGCTTGCCACCGTGCACAAGCACATCACCACGCTCGAGCGCAAAGGATTCATCCGGCGCGGCTATAACCAGAGCCGCTCGATCGAAGTCTTGAACCTCCCGAAACCTGTGCGCGAGCAAGTGCTCGACCGGCACACGGTCGAGCTGCCCTTGCTGGGCCGCATCGCCGCGGGCCGTCCGCTCGAAGCGGTCGAGGAACGGGAGACGCTTTCACTCGGCGAATTCGCGCGCTCGGACAAATCTTTCGTCTTGCAAGTGAAAGGCAATTCCATGATTGAAGATCACATCATGAACGGCGATTACGTGGTGATCGAGCCGACGCAAGTGGCCAATCCTGGAGAAACCGTTGTGGCGCTGGTCGGAAATGATGAAGCCACATTGAAGCGTTTTTATCGCGAGGCGGGCGGAAAGATTCGCCTGCAGCCGGCCAATTCGGAAATGCCGCCCATCATCGTCGCGGCAGCGGACGTAAAGATTCAAGGCCGAGTCGTGGGCGTGCTGCGCAAGTATTGAGTCATTTTGTAGCGCCGGCGTCCCGCCGGCAATTTGCGAATATTAAAAAACGCCGGAAGCCGGCGAGACGCCGGCGCTACAAAAACTTTCCTCCGTTAATTTCTTCCAATTTGAAACAGTTGAGATTTCCGTTGCGCTCTTCTCTGCATTCTTGTACTGTTTGTCCCTCCTGGCCGGGCCCCCAGCCCGTGTTACTTTAAGGAACACCACGCCCGTAATTCTCTTGTTCCCATTTTGACCAGGGAGATAAAGTGTTTCGCACCCCGGTCGTGCACTGTCACTTTTCCAGGTGTCTCTGACCGAGGAGGGCTACAATCGAATGTGGACAAACAATAAACCAGAAACGCCGCAACCGACGACCGCAAAAGCTCCGGAACCTCCAGCACCGGTAGCGAAGCCGGCTTCGGCCAAAACGGAGGAAAAAGCCATGAGCACTGATGCCATGC
>PMOP01000390.1 GCA_003161495.1 Acidobacteriota bacterium
GACATCGTTTGGATTTTCCTGTTTCCGTTGCTGTATATCGCCAAGTGAGAAATGCGGATGCGGAAATTCAGTGAGGGACCGGGTAAAGAATCATGACGACTGAAACTCACGTTGATCATACCAATTACGTCAAGATCTGGGCCATTCTCGTGGCGTTGCTTATCGTCAGCGTTCTCGGATCGATGTCTCATGTCCGCGAAATTGTGCTTATCGCCGCGTTCGGAGTTGCTCTGGTCAAGGCGTATCTCGTCGCCAGGAATTTCATGCACATCAACGTGGAAAAGCGCTGGGTGCCGTATCTTTTGATTGTGTGCCTGCTGTTTATTGCGATTCTGTTTGCAGGCGTGGCCCCCGACGTACTGAAACACAACGGCCTGCATTGGAGCAAAAATCCGGCAGACGTATTAGTGCCTTCCGCTGCGGGCGCAACGAAAAATGAGTAGCCCAGCGACAACGATCGAATCGCGCGTGTCCGAGCATGCGCCGGACGCCGGGAAGCGCCTGCCGAATTCCGTCCTGGCCATGATCATTTTTGTTGTCACGGAGATCATGTTCTTTGCGGCGCTGATGAGCGCGCACACGATCGCCCGCGCCACGGTGCCGGGAGGCGTGTGGCCTCCCGCGGGCCAGCCGCGCCTGCCTGTCGAACGAACTGCGTTCAACACTGCGATGTTGCTCTTCAGCGGCGTCCTATTATTTATTTCGAGCCGCCGCGCGCGCGACGGCTACGAGAAAGCGCGCGCCTATCTCGCCGGCGCCATCGCCACGGGAATTGCCTTCGTGCTGCTGCAAGGAGTCGAGTGGGTCGCGCTACTGCGCGAAGGCCTGACGATGCAGTCCAGCACGCATGGCGCGTTTTTCTATCTGATCGTGGGAGCGCACGCGCTTCACGCCGTAGTCGCCGTCGCCATCCTGACGGCGATTTATTTTCCCATGCGCCGCGGTACCCTTGCGCCGTCAACTTTTGCGGCCACGCAGGTATTCTGGTATTTCGTGGTTCTTCTCTGGCCCGTGATTTATTTGCGCGTGTATTTGTGAGGGGTGTATGTGTAGATTAAATTTTGTATCGCGTTTCCTGATCGCTGTGGGCGGAACATCGCTGATCCCGGCCGCAGCATGGTCTTGCCCCGCCTGCATGGTCGGCGACCCAAAAACAGCCGCAACATACTTCGGAATGACAGTGGTCATGAGCGCACTTCCAATTCTTCTCGTCTGCGGCATCGGCTATTGGCTTTGGCGCCGGCATTCGTAGGACGGGCTTCAGTCTGTCTGCTTTTTGCTTTCAGCCTTTTGCCCGCGCAAAAATCAAAAACAGACAGGCTGAAGCCCGTCCTACTCACAAAACGGATTGAATTTCCTCATCAATTGAAATGTGCGTTTGCTCGAAACCGTCGATCATGTAAGCGGGGCCGGAGACTTGGCTGAAATGAAAATAGCGGCTGATGTGGTAATCCTCGTCGAGCGCGCTGAAAATGCGCTCGACCTCGGCGCGCTCCATGCCGAAATCAGCAAGCGGCGCGAGGAATGCAAAACCTCCCGCGATGGCCAGATATTTCTCAACAATTTGGCTCAGCGTCATGATTTAGATCCAAACATACGCGCCGGAATCGCCGTACGGCGAATTGACGTAAAAAAGATTTGCCTCCTGCACTTGTCCGAGGGCCTCGCAGAGTTTCGCTGCTCCGTGCCTGGCGCAGAAAAGCGCGCCGGGCGAAGTTTCGATTCGTTCGGTCTGGTCGAGGTTGGAAACTTCGCGGCGCGAAATCCAGAGCCACGTCGCGGGCTTGCCGCAGTCGCTGCATTCTCCATTCAATTTTGCAAGTCGCGCTTCGATCGCGGCGGCCACTTCGGAGCGCAGCCCGGCCGCAGTGAAATCCTCCTGGCCCAGGAAAAAATATTGCGTGAAATTCTCGCCGTCAGGCTCGAACGCAACCACTCGGATTGGGGACGCGGCCAGCTCTGGCTGCAGCAGGCTGGACAGGCAATCGAAGCAGACCGAAACTTCCGGCCGCGCGGGAGTGCGGCGCACTCTGGGCTTGCCGCGAAGATAAAGCGTATCCGGAATGAACGTGGCCATCCAGTGGTGCCCGTTTTCCAGATGGATGCATTCCGCGGGCCAGCGCATCAGGCGCGCCCACAATCGGCGCGAATGCGGACGAATAGATATTCCTGGATAGGCCTGGTCCACGCTCGGTCGCGCCATGTCGCCGAGATGGTACCAGAATCCGGGACGGCGCTCGAAAAAATCCGCTATCATGGATTGTTCGAGAGATGTTGCTGTAGCCTGGGTCTTCAGACCCGGCGATTTTTCGTCGCGGTAGCAAGATGTGTGCGACGTGCGAGTGGTGCAAGGCACGGGTGCTTGTGGCTGCAGAAAAACCCCGCCTCTGAAGAGGCGGGCTACAGCAGCGCTAAGCGCTCGCCCTGCGGAACCTGTAAATCATTCATTCTAAATTTGAGGAGGCCTCATGCCGATTGCCGTAGGACAGCCCGCTCCAGACTTCACACTGAAAGATCAATCGCAAAAGGAAATCAAGCTTTCCGACTATGCGGGCAAGCGCAACGTCGTCCTGATTTTTTACCCGCTCGATTTCAGCCCGGTCTGCTCGAACGAGCATGCCTGCCTTGTAAACGATTTGAAGCGATTTGAATCGCTCGACGCGCAGGTTCTCGGCCTGAGCGTCGATAGCTCGTGGGCGCACAAGGCGTTCGCCGAAAAGATGGGGATCACTTACCCGCTCCTCGCCGATTTTCATCCGAAGGGCGCGGTGGCCGACAAATTCGGCGTCTATCTCGCAGAGAAGGGGATCACGGGGCGGGCCATCGCCATCATCAACAAGGCGGGGAAAATCGCGTGGTTCAAGAATTACGATATTCCGGTCATGCCGGACATGAAGGAAGTCGAGCAGGCTCTCGCGGCGGTTAAGTAAACAAAAGAGAAGAAATCGGGGCGCGGTTGCGATCTGCCGGAAATCTCGCGGATGCCGCGCCCTCGTTATTTCGGTTCGTCGTGCTGTTACTTCTTCGCGGCGTCTTTCGTAAGCTTGCGAATGTAGCCCACCAGTTCCCAGCGTTCTTTTTCGGACAGCGTATCTTTCCAGGAAGGCATCGGGCCGCGGCCGTTCGACATTTTCCAGAACAGCGATCCGTCCGTCTCCGCGGCCATCATCTTCTCGTCGGTGAAGTTCGCCGGCTTGATCTTGATGGTTTTGGCGCCGGGGCCGTCTCCCAAGCCCTTTTCGCCGTGGCACAGAACACAATTGTCGGTGAAAAGCGGCTCGGCATCGGCCAAAGTTTCCGGTGTGGGCGGAAATGGATTCTTCACTTTCTTGGCGTCATCCGGCGCGACCCAGGGCACGGGCGGCGGCGCTTCCTGCGCTTTCACGCGTCCAATTGTAAAAACGCACAATCCGAGTACAAAACAGACGCCAGCAGCGCGGGCTGGCCATACTGAAGTTGACTTGTTGAATCCAATCATTCCGATGTCTCCGTTTGA
>PMOP01000394.1:0-1679 GCA_003161495.1 Acidobacteriota bacterium
CCGTCCATACGCTCCATGTGCACAAACTCGCCGGCATTGTCGAGAACGTAGAGCGACATGGTCGTTCCCTTGGACGCCGCCCAATCGCGGCACGCGCGCGCGATCTTTTTCGCAGCGGCGAGCGAAATCTGATTGCCTTCAAAGACGGATCCGGCATCCTTTCCGCCGACTACGAATTCCGCGGGCACATTCGATTTGGGCGGCGCGGCAGCGGCAAATTTCGCAACCGGGGCATTGCCCGGATTGGGATTGCGACGCGGCGGAAGATCTTGCACGAGCGGCGCCACCGTTGGCCCAATCACTTCGACGAGAGCCTTGTGTCCGCAAATTTCGTCGCTCCACACGGGCGGATGCGGCGCGGAACCGCCGACGCCGACGACACCAATCAACTGTTTATTGACGACAATGGGGAGTCCGCCGGAATTCGCAAACAAGCCGAGCTGAATGTCGCTAAATTCCGAGCCCGGATCTTCAATTGCGCCATTCATGACATTCTTACTTGCATTTCCGCCGAGCAGAGCGGTACGCGCCTTCATGTCCGCCGTAATTACATTGAGGTAGCCTTGGCCGTCCATGCGATCCATATATACGTGGTTGCCTTCTTTATCGAGCACCATGATGCTGATCTCGACGCCTTGAGCGGTGGCGGCTTTCTCGCATGCGTTGGCCAACTTCTCCGCGGTTGCCAGATTTACAGTTGTGAAATCCTGAATCTGTTCGGCGGCTTTCCCGGTAACGACGAATTGTTCCGGAACATTTTGAGCGAATGCCTCGGCGCCAAACGCCAATGCGCCGGCGATCGCTAATCCAACGATACCCATATAAAGTTTCATTTGTCCTCCCGTGATTCGTGTCGCGCAAATTCTCCTCGCCTTTAAGAGGCATGTCAACCGGACAGGGCGTTATTTGACAGCCTGGAGAATGCTGAAGAAGGAGCGCCGTTGCGTCGGTTCAATTTTTGACATAATAATGGCGCGCTCGTTTCCATCGATCCGAATTATGAATTTTTTT
Source organism: Acidobacteriota bacterium (assembly GCA_003161495.1). Taxonomy (GTDB): domain Bacteria; phylum Acidobacteriota; class Terriglobia; order Acidiferrales; family UBA7541; genus Palsa-360. The sequence goes on from PMOP01000394.1 coordinate 1,012, forward strand.
GCGGACCGGCTTGGCCTTTCACAGAATCCGCGAAATGGGGAAATTACGCAGCCATGAACAAAAGAAAATCATTCGACATAGAAGGACTGGGCCACGCGAATCCGATTCCAGCGGTTTCGCGCATCGGAAATATCGTGGCGACGGGCGGCGTATCCGGGACGGACAGGAGCACGGGAGAAATTCCGGAAGCGGTTGGTGCGCAATGCGCGCACATGTTCGCGAATTTGCGCGCGATTTTGGCCGCAGCGGGAGCGACGCCCGAGGACGTGATCCGCGTGACTGTGTGGATTGCGCGCGCCGAGATTCGGGCGGAGGTGAACAAGGAATGGGTGGCGATGATTCCCGATCCTCATTCGCGGCCGGCGCGGCATACCATGTTTTATGACCATTTCGCGGGCGCAATGATTGTGCAGTGCGAAGCATGGGCTGTCATCGGCGGAACGGATTGAAGTGTTGCGCGGTGATGGAATGTACAGCACGGCAAATTCAAAATCCACAGGCTGAGGCCCGTGCTACTGAAATCGCCGACACGGGCTGCTATAGATGCCGCGGCGAGCGACCCGTGTTATTCTCGGCTCAGGGAAACTGGCCATGCGAATTGTGAAGGCTTGGTGGCTGCTGGGATGCGCGTTTGCTCTTGTGGGCGTGGCGTACGCTTACCAGGCGCC
>PMOP01000394.1:1792-2979 GCA_003161495.1 Acidobacteriota bacterium
CACACGCGCTCCGTCGAGCAGTGCGTGAACCTTGACGATGGCGACGAGGTCTACAACTGGCCGTTTCTCTACGCCGTGCAGGTGGGCGAATGGGGACCGACCGATCGCCAGATGCTGAAGCTGCGCGATTACCTGCTGCGCGGCGGATTTTTCATGGCCGACGATTTTCACGGGACAACCGAGTGGCAAGTGTTTGAAGAGCGCATAAAAAAAGTTTTCCCGGACCGCCCCATCGTGGAAATTCCGAACAACGATCCGATTTTCCACACCATGTTCGATCTGGACGACCGCTACAGGATCACGGGCGCGGAACACCTGCGCGTGGGCTACAAAAATAACGGCGTGGACGCGCACTGGATGGGAATTTACGACGACCACGGCCGCGTGATGGTGGCAATTTCATTCAATTCCGATATCGGCGATTCGTGGGAATGGTCGAACGAGCCGGGCTACCCGCAAAAATTTTCCGATCTGGGAATGCGCATCGGCGTGAATTACGTGATTTACGATATGACGCACTAACCTACTCGAATCGAAACCCTTCCTTCGCAACCAAATCCGAGGACAGAAGGCCCCAGGTCCAATTTCCAGGTGGCCGCACCGCCGTAATACGTAATACCTATCGATGGTCATATTGACATACCAATTGTGTATCGATAAGATGCTTGCAGGGTAGGACTATGCAAACCGTCAGAGTTTCCCCGAAGTTTCAAGTGGTGATTCCGAAAGAGCTGCGCGAGCGCCTCAAGCTCCGCCCGGGCCAGGACCTGGCAATCTACGAAGTAGAAGGGCAAATTCGCCTGGAGATTTCGCACAAACCAAAAAGTCTTCGCGGCATATCGCGAGGGCTACGGTGGAAAGAAAGCGACCGCGATCATGCCGAAAGGCTCTGAACTCTACCTGGTGGATTCGTCCGGCTGGATTGAATTCCTGGGCGACGGGCCGCTGGCGGACCGCTTTGCTCCCTATTTCGAGTGGGAGGAACGCTTAGTTGTTCCCGCGATTGTGCTTTACGAAGTTTATAAAAAGTTGCTTTCGTCTGGAAGTTCCACTGCCGCAGACCGATTTTTATCCGCCGCTTTACGGACCCGCGTCGTGCCCATTGATGAACGGCTGGCCTTGCTTGCGGCGCGAATCAGCCTGGACCGCCGCCTGGCCATGGCTGACGCAATGATCTATGCAACCGC
>PMOP01000377.1 GCA_003161495.1 Acidobacteriota bacterium
CGGATTTCAACGCGATGGCGCCCGCGGCAAAGTGACTTGAGTAGAACGGGCTTCAGTCAGTTGGTTTTGCTGCGCATGAAAATAAAAAAACCGACAGGCTGAAGCCCGTCCTACTCACACCAATCAGAATTTATTGTTGTTTTCGCTCGAAACTGGTGCATGATTACCCGCGTCTCACCAACATGTCGGAATTAGCAAATTAAATCGGAGGCAACCTATGTCTGCACATCGGGTTCCAATGGTGTTGTCCTGGGCCTTTGTTCTTGCCGTTGCTCTTTTGCTGCTTTCTCCCAGCGTGTTCCTTGGCGCGCCGCAGGACTCGGGCTACCGCGTCCTCAGAACCATTCCTCTTGGCGGCGAAGGCGGCTGGGATTACGTGACAGTGGATTCCGCTGCACGGCACGTTTACATCCCGCGCAGCACGCACATCATGGTGGTTGACGCGGATTCCGGCAAGCTCGTCAGCGACATCAAGGGAATGAATGGGCTGCACGGAGTGGCCGTGGCGTCCGAATTCAATCGCGGATTTGTGACCGGCAACAAGAGCGAGCAGGAAGGTACCGTATACATTTTCGATTTGAAGACGTTGACGCTTACCACGTCCATCAAATCGAACAGCATCGACACCGACTCGCTCCTCTATGACCCGTTCACGAAGCGCGTGTATGTGAACAATGGCGATGGAATGAATCTGACGGTGGTGGATGCTGCGACAGCGAAAGTTGTGGGCGCCATGCCGTTCAACGCCAATCCGGAAGCGGCGGCAGCCGACGGCAAGGGCAGTATCTTTCAGGATTACGAGGACAAAGGACAAGTGATCGAGTACGACGCGAAGGCGCTCACGATTAAAAATAAATGGCCCACTCCCGGATGCGACGCGCCGGTTGCCATGGCGATGGACAAGGCGAATCGTCGCCTGTACATCGGTTGCCGCGGTAAAGGCCCCGCTGCTCCGGGCGTGATGATCGTCATGAACGCGGATAACGGGAAGATCGTGGCTTCGCTGCCGATCGGCATTGGCGTGGACGGAGACGTATTCGATCCGGAAACAGGCAACGTGTACGCGGCTTGCCGCGACGGCGGAGACGGCAAGAGCGGCGCAACCTATATCTTCCACGCGGATTCACCCGACAAAATCAGTTTGGTCGCAACCGTCAAAACCATTTATGGCGCGCGCACCATCGCGCTCGACTCCAAGACACACCATGTCTTTTTGATCGGCACCGAGAAAAACGATCCCGTTCCGGCCACCGCCAAAAATCCGAATCCTCGCCCGAAACCGGTGCTCAGCACCTTTGAACTTTTGGAGATCGGAAAATAGGCGCAATTTTTTGTGCGGGTAGTTGTCCGCACCAGGCGAATCACGGAAACAATTAAGGAACTTTGCGAAATTGAGCCGTGTGGGTGTAGAGTTCCGTTGCCGGGAATTCCAATACGGAAAATATTTGTAAAATTCAAAGCGTCTTCCGAGGCGCGGGCGAAACGTCCGTAAAAAATTGAGTCTCGATGACACGAGGGGGAAACAAAATGAGGAAACAGTCAGGGTTGTTTCGTGCAGCTGTGATTCTTGCGACAGCAACGGCGACATTTGCGTTGGGTAATGCCAGAACCTGGGCGCAAGGCGCCACGCCCGCTCCATTCAGCAAAGTTACGGTATCCGATGACGTCGCCAAGCGGACCTTGATGAAGGCCGTGATCAATGCGGACACTGCCAGGGCGATTGTCAACGCCTGCGTTGATTGGCAGAAAGCGCAGCCTGGAAACCAATCCATCGTCATCTTTGTGCTTTCGCCGACGGGCGATATCATCGACTCTCACATGATGGACGGCGTGCTGCCGATTGGCGCGGAAACTGGCTTGATGAAAGCCAAGACCGCTTTGTACGCGCGGGCATCCTCGGCCTCGGTCGCGCAGCGATTTAATACCGTCGATGGCCGGCTTATTCGGCTGGACCTCGGCAGGCAAGAGGGCCTTTCCTACTACTTCGTGCCAGGCGGCTTGCCGATCATCGTCGAAAATCAACTCATCGGCGCCGTTGGAGTTGGCGGCGGAAATGCGGATGAGCAGTGCGCCTACCAGGCTCTGGTGAAGGTGCTTGGGCCGCAGCCTCCGCTTGTCCAGGCTGCGCCACCTGCTGCTGCGCCGGCATCCGGGCAGCCGCAACAACGGTAGCGGCAAGCGCATTCACATTGGATCATCGGAAAAATCTCTAGCAAGGTAGCTTCCGGTTCCGCGGGGCGGCTGTAGAGGCACACGACGTCTTGCCTCTACAGCCGCAGCATCGCTACCACGCAGAGCCACAAATGATGTTCGCGCTCGAGCTTCCCGGGAATTGCTGGCATAGTTATTGCCAGCCTGGAAATTTAAATTTAAGATCGCTGGTAAGCGAGATCGGAATTTGACATCCTAATTATGAATTCAAATCTTCCTGGATAAAACCATTGCCCCAAACACAAATTTCATGCCTTTGGAAGCAGCCTGACATCGCCGATAAGTACCGGACGGCTGTTTCCCTTCATAGCCATACGAACCAATCCAAAGAGAGCCTCCTCTTTATCCCGGCATACGCTGAAAAATGGCCGCTATTGCGTTGGGCTCTGAAGGAGCAGTGCAAGAAATCGGTAAGGCCGGTCGATTTTTCCCAGGCTTACTGGACTCCGCCATTGCCGCCCAAAGTGGCCTTTGAGTTGGAAAGCAATCAGATTGAAATCGATCTCGGATTGATGAGCCTGGTATCCCTTACCGATCATGACAGCATCGGAGCGCCCACCGCGTTGCGGGAATTGCCGAGCCCGATTCAGATTCCTTTTGCCGTCGAGTGGAGCGTCCCCTTCGACGGAGCGATATTTCATCTGGGTGTTCACAATCTGCCGGAGAGCCAGGCGCATTTGATTATGGACGACCTGGCCGCGTATACCAGCAACCCCTCGGCTCCTCGCTTGCTGGAACTTTTGGCTGCGCTTCACGAATTTCCGGAATCATTGATCGTCTTCAACCATCCCCTTTGGGATCAGCATTGCCTTGGCCAGTCCAAATTCCGCGCTACCCTGGACAGGTTTCTTCAATCCTGCGTGCAATTCCTTCACGCCTTTGAACTCAACGCCATGCGTTCCTGGTCGGAAAATAAAGAGGTGATTCAACTCGGCGCCGCCTGGCAGCGTCCTCTAATTTCAGGAGGAGACCGGCACGGATGCGAGCCCAGCGGCTCGCTGAACCTGACACGCGCCAGCAGTTTTTCCGATTTCGTGAATGAGATCAGGCGCGAGCAGCTCAGTCATATCGTCTTCATGCCGCAGTATGCGGAATTGCTCGGCATTCGTTTCATGCAAACCGTCATCGACACCATCCGCGATTATCCGGAACATCCCGTGGGCTCCCGCCGATGGGACGAGCGAGTGTTTCACATGGATTTTAAAATGGGATGTTACCGTCCTTTATCCACATTGTGGAAGGCTCCGCCGCCATACTTGGGGCAGATTTTTTCCATTTTTCGCATGCTGGAGAATACGTCGGTGCGGCACGCCGTCAGTTTTACGTTTGGGGGAAAATCAGAGCTGCATAAGGCTTCCGAAATTCCGCACGAGGTGATTGCGTGACGGCCGGCGACATCCGGGTGGCGCTGTTTCCTTGCACCTACCGCGAAATTGACGGGGTCGCCAATACCAGCAGGCAGTTTGCGGAATATGCCAAAGGACACGGATTGCCTTTCCTGCTGGTTCACGCGGGCCCCTGCGATGAAGTAGTGGTGGATGGATCAATTACCAGAGTGCAACTGCGCCGCGGCCGCGTCAAATTTCCTCTCGACGGCCACCACGAATTCGATCTTCTGTTCTTGAGGCACTATCCGAGGATTCTGCAGCTCGTGCGCGATTTCAGCCCGAACGCCCTACATATTACTGGTCCGAGCGACGTTGGAATCCTGGGCGCTCTCGTCGCGCACAAACTGAACGTCCCTTTGGCGGCCTCCTGGCAAACCAATCTTCATCAGTTTGCCCGCTGCCGCGTTTCCAAGCTGCTGTCTTCCTGGCCGCGGAACCTGTCGGCCAAGCTTGCGGCCGCCACTGAATTAGCCGTGTTCCATGCGGCCGCCCGCTTTTACAAAATCCCGCGCCTGCTGTTCGCGCCAAACTCCGAGTTGGTCGAGTTGCTCGGAAAGGCGACCGGCAAGCCTTGCTTCTTGATGTCCCA
>PMOP01000047.1 GCA_003161495.1 Acidobacteriota bacterium
GTTAATGAGTTTCGACCCTAGTAATTTCAGGATTGTTCGATCAGTTCAAAAAATTCGTCTGTACACCAACTTATTTATGTGGCTTCGTGGCGTGGCTGCGGTTTCGATAAATCGAAATCTCAGTGCCGCGGTTGTTGATCGGCGTCGCCGGTTACCACTGGAAAACGTTCGAAAGAATCGCAAACATCCTGAAGGACTACGTTTGACGGCAGATCGCGCCCTGCGGCAGCTCGACGAGGGAAAATGGCTTCCGGTAGGTATTTTGCAGCATACCGATTTCTGGCTTGGTAATATTCTTCTCCCACGATTTTCGCAGCGGTTATTGAAAAATGAATTTGGATTTTTCGCGATAGACTGGGGCGGTAGTTTGGTAGACGGCGCGCCGGGATTCGATCTTATTAGATTGTGTTCATTTTCCAATATGGCGATACGGCGCGTACGTCGGGAGGTTATTAACTACATGCAGTCAATCCAGATCGAACCGGAAGCGCTTATTTTCGAGGTGCTCGGTACGCTTGGTCTCATTGGGATTCATTTGGAAGAATTCCCCGAAGATCGTTATTTGGCGATGTGCGCAAATTGCTTCGATTATATGCGTGCTGTGGGATTTGAAAGAGATCTTATCACAAGCAACGAGATGCCGCTGTTGCATTCCTCCGATCACAACAGCCGATACGCCCGGGAGTAGTTCCCCAAGGGCCGACCGCGCATTGCCGGCGGATTTCTCGGCGGAGCCATCAATGTCTGGGCAAATGGAGAGTATCCTTTCCTCGTGGCGTACGGAGTGCAAGACGTGTGGGAGGCGCGACCAAGCCAGGGTCGCTGTATTCCGGTTGCGTCGCGCTTTAATAGTGGAGCAGCACGGCAGCCGGCTATTTGCGTCCCGTGGTGTTAAAGATGGAAAGTGGTCAGTTTAAGTATTGTCTTCCGAACCGAATACAATGGGACCGGCAGTTGCTTTGTCGACCGACTGGTTTCCGGATGACTGGAGTATGTCGTTCGCGGCGCGCCAATGAGGGACTGGCAATGACCAGACGGGAAAGGCAATTCCTCGGATGGGGGACCGCTTGCCTGTTCGGCAGTTGGGTGAGCGTTGCGCTCGCGTCAAACGATTTGCGGGGTTTAGATCCGCCCGATGAAAACGGCCGGCCGTCGTCGCTCATAGTTGGAACCCAAGCGGCCCCGCTGGCGCCCGAATCCCCTCCACCATTACGTGGCAATCCATTGTGGGCTATTTCCTTCGAATCATTACACTCGACCCGCGAGCGTCCGTTATTCACGCCCGCACGACGGCCACCGATGCCGCCGGTCACCGCGCCGCCGGCCGAACCGATCAAAGTTGCGGCGCCCGTCGAGCCGGATCAACCACCGCCCAGTCTGCTCGGTATCATCACCGGTACTACCGAGAGATTTGCTGTGTTCGCCAGCCCAACAACCCATGACAACTTTAGCTTGCGCCCTGGAGAGGGTCACGGCGGATGGATTTTGCAATCGGTCGACGGGCGTCAAGTTGTCCTCGAATATGATCATCGCACCGTCGTCCTGGCGCTGCCGCATGCGAGCGGAGACAACAAGTAGGAGATTGCCGGCCGAGCTACAATTTCCTTTTTCCTGCGCGAGGCGTTGCCGTTTAAATGTCTTTCCGAGACGCTGATACCGGTTCTTTCATTGCATGGGATCAAAGATTAAACATTATAAGGCTTACCTGCTCGAAAGTGCGATCGCGTTGCCGTAACTACTCGCAAGATGCGGAAAAAAGCACTTAGGGTCATTTCGTTTTTTGTCCGAGCGCTTCCTCGAGCTTCAACTTTTCCAGCAGCAGATCAGTTGCGAGACGACGCAAACGCTCATTCTCGTCCTGCAGCTGTGCAATTCTTCGAAGTTCTTGGTGTGCCGCAGAACCCGCGCCTGTCGCGGAATCAGCTTCCGCGCGCGCTTTCCGGTCTCCATTTGCCATGCTGCCTATCACCGAAGAGCTTGAGGATTGCTCAATGCTCTTTCCTCCATGCGTCAGACGAACTGGCGCTAACGTTGAGACTAATCCCGGGCGTTTAAGGAGGTTTCTTATTAAGGCGTTGGATAAAGCGAACACACCGTTGGGCGGCGGGCCTCATTTATACGAGGGGAGCAGCCGAGGGCACCTCGCCGTTTGCGCGACCGCAGCTCAAACTGAATGCTCAAACTGAGTGGGATGTTTGCCGCGAGATCCTGCCCCTCAGAGCAGGGGTCGCCGACTCTTCGAGTTGAATCTTTTCTAGCAGCAAATCAGTGACTAAACGGCGCAACAGCAAGTTTTCAGATTCCAACTCTGTCATGCGATGATGGTTTTGTTGACGCTCAGCCTCGGAATGAGGTCGTCCGTTGGCTTCCGGTTGAGCCGGAGCTTCTTGGCCATAAGCCCTCCGCCAGCGGTGGAAGGTCATGATGCTGATGTCCAAGGCCGCCGCAACCTCCTGCTGGCCTTTGCCTTGCGCCAACAGCGTCTCCGCTTCTGCCAATTTCCCTAGGATTTCCGCAATCGAATGTCGCCTCTTGATCATGTGATCCCCCCGAGTACCGACTCACTCCATAAAATAATAACATTGTGCCAACACAACGATTATTCCCTTGGCGCGGGTCATTCCAACAGAAAATTTGGTATGCCACACCAAATTACCGCTTGACTAAGAAGTAATCACTCGGCGCCACGTTGGATAACGTCGTATAACGTTTACGCCGTTATTTTTACTCGCGATGGTAGCAGGATCCGTGGCGTTCGTCGGATAGGGCAACCTTCCGGAAGCGGCCTAAGCCCGGTGATAATCGTCCTCGATACGGACGATATCATCCTCGCCGAGGTAGCTCCCGGT
>PMOP01000536.1 GCA_003161495.1 Acidobacteriota bacterium
GGAACGACCAGGCAGAGAACGAAAAATGCTCGCGTCAGGATCGCTCTCACTGGATCACCTCGGGGCGAACGCCCGCAGGCAGGCTCTGAGGAAGATAGGCTTTTCCCGTCAGTGAGCGCATGTGCCCGCTCATTTGCACGACGAGGCCGGGCTGCTGAATCAGGAGCGGGCCATGACCGTGGCGTTGGGCACGTTGAGCCTTGACAGCTTGAGTAAATGTATCGTAATTCGAGCCCAAGACCTGGCGAAGGTCGGGATGCGAAGGCCCTTGCCAGGCGACACCAAAAACATTTCCTGAAAGGGACACGAATTCCCTCACCACGATCCCATTCGAGGCGGTGATTTCATGGATGTTGTAGGAATTGTTACTGGTCATCCGCAAAGAGCCCTGCATTTTCATTTGATCGTCCTGCACGGATGACAAATCTCCACCCAGCGAGGCGCTCGCTGCACAGGGCAGGAGCGCTGCCGCGACAGCCATAGCCATTCCCAACAGTGTTTTAGATCGCATAGAGTTCAAAGCCTTCCTCGAGCTGGGACTTGGGGAAAGTGGTCAAACAAAGCTTACCATAGGGTTGGATGCAGGATTCCGCGTCCGGGCTGGCAGGCTATATTACGGCTAGACGGCCTCCATTTGCATCGTTTCATTCCCCGCGGTGGAAAATCACCATCGGGTGCGCGAAATCCACCAATTGCCGGGCGAGTCGGGCCACTTTCACAAGGAGGCGTGTCTTCGCATCCAACTGATAATAGGATATTTATACGAAAGCTCCACCGTGGAACACTTTTTGGAATCGGCCATGCTATATGCAGATTCGAATGCATTGTACGAGGAACGATTGGAAAAGGAGACGAGAAATGACTCGCTATTGGAAATATCTCGCTTTGGCAATTCTGGGGCTGGCGATTTGCGTGCCGGCCGCTTCGGCTCACCCCCGTGTCTTTATCGGCGGTTCTTTCGGTCCCTGGTTTTACGGTCCCGGATATTACGGGTGGTATGGCCCGGGGTATTATGGTCCCTATGGTGAGGCAGCGTATCCAAACGCCGGCAATGTCAAATTTGACACGAAGATGAAGGATGCGGGCGTCTATGTGGACGATGCCTACGCAGGGACGGTGCGGCAACTGGGAACCTTCCGGCTGCGTCCTGGCGACCACAACCTCGAACTTCGCGACCCGTCAGGCCGGACGATCTTCCAGGAGCGCGTGGAGGTGATAGCCGGTAAGACAATAAAGCTCGCTGCGTGAAAACGCGGATGGCCGCGCCAGCGAAGGGCGAAAGGCCGGACCGGCGGTGCGGTTCGGCCTTCGCCAATAAGGCAAAGAGGCAAATTCAGTGCCGGGATCCTTACCAAATCGTCTGAACTGCTCCCGATCGGCGGATCGCACCGTCGGCGGTAATCAAAGATAATCCTTGGACTAATGCTGTGGCGGCAATTATGCGATCCGCCGGATCCTTGGGAAATGTCGCCGGTAGCTCCTTGGCGCGGGCGGAAGCCCTGCCAGTTATGGGCAAAACAACGAACCGAGACTCGACTTCCAGGAGGAAAGACTCAAGGCTAATGTCGAGGTGGATTCGGCCCTTCGTTGCGAGTGTGGCCAGTTCCCAAATAGAGATATCGGAGATTGCCAATCCGTCCGCGTTTTTGCGCGCACTATCGATGGCGGCCCCAGCCTTCGTGGAGATCTGAGTTAAATCGAATGCTAGCCAGAGTACGACATGCGTATCGACCAGGATCACTTAAGATCGCCCCACTCTTCAAGAGAAAGCGCGGGGGAAATAATGTCTCCGGTGATGGAGCCCTTGCCCGCCATGAAATTGTAAATCTCGTCCGTCTCCGTGTTTACGGGGACGAGCTTTGCCACCGGCTTGCCGTGTTTCGTGATGATAATAGTTTCGTGCTTGGCCTGAACCTCGTCCATGACCGCAAGGCAATTCGTCTTAAAGGTACCTGCTGCCATCTTCCTCATAAGCGGCCTCCGTAATAACTATAGTCATTATACCATGGTCATATTCATTTTGGGGGGGGGTGGAAAATCCGCCTGTTATAAATCGCGGGCTGCGCCCCACGGAACCCCACATCGTAATGTTGAGGATTGACATAGGGGCGGCAACATTCTTAAGATAAGCCCTCGCAAAGTAAATCTGCGGCTGTGGAACCATTTTTAATTCCTATGCGTCTGTCTCAAAGAGAATCCTTATGATCACAGTAAATGGACTTACGAAAAAGTATGCGCACACGACGGCGGTCGAGCAGATCTCATTTGAGGTCAAGCAGGGCCAAATCGTGGGATTTCTGGGGCCGAACGGCGCCGGGAAGACGACGACGATGCGCATGCTCACCTGCTTCCAGACGCCGACGAGCGGGACGGCTACCGTGGCCGGGTTCGACATCCTCGAACAGCCCATGGAAGTGAAGAAGCGCATTGGCTACCTTCCCGAGACGCCCCCGGTTTATCCGGAAATGCGAATCGCCGAATACTTGTCGTTTGTCGGCCAGCTCAAGGGGCTGTCCGGATCCGACTTACGGGCCCGCGTGGACTACGCCTGCGAGCGCTGCGCCGTCGCGGACGTTCGAGACAAGATCATCGGGAAGCTTTCCAAGGGCTACCGGCAACGCGTAGGCCTGGCCCAGGCAATCATCCACAATCCCGACGTGTTAATCCTCGACGAGCCGACGGCGGGGCTCGATCCCAAGCAGATCAATGAGACGCGCGACCTGATCAAAAGCCTGGCGGGCGATCACACCATCATCCTGAGCACGCACATCCTGCCGGAAGTCAGCCAGACGTGCGAGCAGGTCATCATCATCAACAAGGGCAAGATCGTGGCGACCGATTCGGTGAGCAATCTTCAGCAGCGCGCGCGGTCGGGAGAATCCGTGCTGGTGGAAGTTGCGGGGCGCGGCGGAAGCCTGGACCCCGCGGCGGTTCAGCGCAAGCTTGCGCAGATCGCCGGCGTAAGCCGCGTCATCGCCAAGGCCGACGGCCAGAAGCGCGTTATTTTTGAAGTTGAGGCGACCAAGGCCGTCCGCGGCGATGTGGCCCGCGCCGTAGTCGAATCGGGATGGGATTTGAACGAGCTTCGGCCGGCTGCTTTGAGCCTGGAAGAAATCTTCCTGCAACTGACTGGATCGGAAGCGCCCGCGGAAATGGAAGCCATGGCAGCAGGGGGAACGAATCAATGAGAAACATCTGGATTATTTGCCGCAAGGAGCTTCGCAGTTACTTTGTTTCTCCGGTCGCTTACATTTTGCTCGTGATGTTCGCTGTTATTTTTGGTTTCTTCTTTTGGAACTCCGTGGGCTATTTCGTGAACATGGCCATGGAAGCCACTATGGAAGGCGAGCAGNNAAGCGCAGCGGCACGATCGAACTGCTCACCACTTCGCCCATCACCGATTTGCAAGTGATTATCGGGAAATGGCTATCCGCGGTGATCATGTACGGATTGATGCTGCTCTCTACTGTGCTGGATATTCTGTTTCTTTTCCGGTACGGCAATCCGGATTGGAAGCCGCTGGCCATCGGATATCTGGGGCTGCTCTTGCAGGCCGGCGGATTGATCGCCATTGGAACATTTATCTCCACGCTGACACGCAATCAAATCATCGCCGGCGCGGTGACCTTTGGAGTTTGCCTGATGCTTTGGGTGCTGGGTTGGGTCAGCCAATATGAAAATGCCGTGTGGGCGCAGGTGCTCTCTTACATGTGCGTGATCACGCACTTCGATTCGTTTGCCAAGGGAGTGCTCGATACGAAGGACGCCATTTTCGACGTGACGGTTATTTTCCTGGGATTGTTTTTTACAGCGCGCTCGATGGAATCGATGCGGTGGAGGTCGTAAGTGAATCGCCAGTGGATGGAAGCACGACAAACGAAGTATGCGGCTTATGTAACGGTTTATATTCTCGTGATTTTGTGCATCGTTTCGGTGGCCAACGTGTTGGCCAACCGCTACAACAAATCTTACGACTCGACGTCAAACAAGCGGTATAGCCTCTCCGATCAGACCGCCAAAATCGTGAAGGGGCTTTCGCAGCCTGCCTCCATCACTTATTTCGATAAGACCAGCAACTTCCAAACGGGCAAGGACTTGCTGGACCGCTATACGACGCTTTCGCCCAAGATCCATCTCGATTACGTCGATCCCGACAAGAATCCGCAGGCGGCGCGCGCCGCGGGCATCAGCAAATACGGGACGACGCTCGTGCAAATTGGCGCGAAAAAAGAGGAAGCCAAAAGCATGACGGAAGAAGACATCACCGGCGCGATTATTCGGGACCTCAAGAGCAACACGCGCACGGTTTGTTTTCTGACGGGCGGCGGCGAACGGCAGATTGATGACACGGATCGTCCGGGGCTCTCACATCTGAAAGATTTGTTGAGCAAGGACGATTACACGTCGAAATCCGTCAGCCTGCTGGAAAAGGCGGAGATTCCGCCGGACTGCACGGTGGTCGTGGCCAGCGGCCCCAAGAGCGATTACCAGCAGCCGGAAGTGGATGCCATCAAGAAATACGTGGAAGGCGGCGGGCGCGCCATGTTTCTGCTCGATCCTCCGCTGAAGATCGGCCGCGCCACCGCGGACAACGACGCGCTGGACAATGTGCTGCAGGGCTGGGGCGTCAGCATGGAAAAAAATCTTTTGCTGGACTTGAGCCCAGTGGGCCAACTCCTCGGCGTGGGCCCGACGATTGCGCTCGTGTCCAACTACGATCCGCACCCCATCGTGAACGAAATGAAAGGAACCGCCACGGGGTTTCCTCTGTCGCGTTCCTTGACGATCAAGAACACGGACAAGGCGACGGTGCAGAAGCTGTTTGAATCTTCCGATTCGAGCCTGGCGACAACCAAATTGGATACGCCCAACATCAATCCGAGCGATCCGAACAACAAACGAGGGCCGATGACCATTGCCGCCGCCGGCACGTACACGACCGGGAAGGAAAATTCGGAGGGACGCTTTGTCGTTGTCGGCAGTTCTTCCTGGGTCGCGAATTCTTTTCTTTCGTTCAACGGCAATAGCGATCTTGCAATGAACGCGATGAACTGGCTTTCCTCGGACGAGGATTTGATTTCCATCCGGCCGAAACCCCAGGAAGACCGCAAGGTCAACATGACCGGGGCGCAATTTAATTGGGTCCGCCTCAGCAGCCAGTTCCTCTTGCCGGGAGCGTTATTGCTGGCAGGCCTCTCCGTGTGGTGGCGGAGGAGATAGCGGCAGCCTCGATTTCATTTCATTCGTTGCGAGACAAAAAATATGATGAAGATGCGACAACTCCTGGTTGCGACCGTTGTCCTGGCGGCGCTTGCTGCGACGCTTTACTGGTCGAATCACCGCAA
>PMOP01000115.1:0-970 GCA_003161495.1 Acidobacteriota bacterium
GAAATGATTTCTTCGAGCGTGACCGACGCATGATCGGGATGCCAGCAATCGTAATCCGTGATCATCGCCACGGTCGAGTAACAAATCTCCGCCTCGCGCGCGAGTTTGGCTTCGGTCAGGTTGGTCATTCCAATCACTTCAAAGCGTAACTGCCGATAGACATGCGATTCAGCCAGCGTGGAAAATTGCGGGCCCTCCATGCAAATGTACGTGCCGCCGCGGTGCACGCGCACCTTCGCCTGATCGCACGCGGCGCCGAGAATTCCGGCCAGCACCGCGCAAACCGGCTTGTCAAAACCCACGTGCGCGACCACGCCATCGCCAAAAAACGTGGAAACCCGGTGGCGCGTGCGGTCGTAGAACTGGTCGGGAATCAGAAAATCAAGGGGCTTCAATTCCTCTTGCAGCGAGCCGACGGCGCTCACGGAAATAATTCTCTCGACGCCCAGTTGTTTCATCGCGTGAATGTTGGCGCGGTAGTTGATCTCCGTCGGAAGGAAGCGATGCCCGCGAGCGTGGCGCGCAAGAAAGGCCACACGTTTTTCCTCGAGCGTCCCCACGACCAATGCGTCGGACGGATTCCCAAAAGGCGTTTTCACGCGAACTTCGCGCGATTTCTCCAGCCCGGGCATGTTGTAGAGACCGCTGCCGCCGATGATGCCGATGCGAACCGCATCCGCACTTGCGCCACGCTTTGCCGTCTGTGTTTTCTTTGCCATTCCCTGGTCCTCGGGTAAGAGAGAATTTAAACGTCGATCATTACCGGTTCAAGTTCGTATTTGCCCTGCCGTTCGCGCAAATAAACGGCCGGGATTCTCGCCTCGTGCCCGAAAATGACGAGCCATTCCTCGCGCGCCGCCTGCGGAATCCATTTCTTCTTGTTCTCCAGCGTCGTGAGCGGGTACAAATCGTACCCCATGATCCAGGGAAATGGCACATGCGCGGCCGTCGGTATCAAATCCGCGGTGAA
>PMOP01000115.1:1018-4077 GCA_003161495.1 Acidobacteriota bacterium
TTTCTCCATCGGCAAAAAGTTTTCGGGAAAATAGCTGGCGCGGTCGCGGTCCGTCGGTGCTTTGGCGTGCTCCAGTTCGCCGCGCTGCACCATGTAACGCGCGTTTGGAAACACGGGAATCGCTTCCCCGTTCACGATGCGCGTATTCCAGCCGCAATGATCGAAGTGGAGATGGGTGTTGAGGACGATGTCAATCTTTTCGGGCGGAACGCCATGCGTCACCAGTTTGTCCAGGAGCCGCGGCCGCTGTTCAAATGCATAAATGTCCGAGCGCTTTGCGTCCCACTTGTCTCCCGCGCCCGTCTCAATCAGAATCCACTTCCCCGCCGCGCGAATCAGCAGCGAATTCATGGCCATGAGGATGCGATTGCGCGCATCGGCGGGCGCGGCTTTTTCCCACATGCGCTTGGGGATGACGCCGAACATCGCGCCGCCGTCCAGCCGGAAAGTGCCATCCGTGATCAGCCAGAATTCCAGGTCGCCAAGTTTCATGCGTTTTTCCGGGCAGCGTCCGCGCGCGCGAGCAATTCGCGAACGGCTGCGTAGGGGTCCATTCCACGGTTTGCGACTTCGCCCGCCAGTTTATTCAGCGCAGCTTCGCCGTCCGCGCCGGAAACCGCGCGCTTCAGAACGGCTTCTCCAGCAAGTGCGAGAAGCCTCCATTTCCAGTGCTCGATTTTCCGCTCCTGGCGTTCCGCGCTGCTGTCCATGCGTTCCCGGTATTTGGCAATAGCGGAGGCGAGTTCGTCCACGCCTTTATTTTCCGTGGCCACAGTGCGAACGATCGCCGGCTTCCAGCCGTTGCGTTCCGGAACGAGTTGCAGCATTGCTTCTAGTTCCGCCTCCAGGCGTTCCACGCCGTGGCGGTCCGATTTATTCAACACGAAAATATCCGCAATCTCCATGAGGCCGGCCTTCATGTTTTGCACATCGTCGCCCATGCCGGGAACGAGCAGAACCAGCGTGCAGTCCGCGAGGCGCACAATATCCACTTCATCCTGGCCGACTCCGACGGTTTCGACGAGCACATATTCCTTCCCGGCGGCGTCGAGAATCAGCGCGACATCGCCTGTCGCGCGCGCGAGGCCGCCGAGAAATCCGCGCGTCGCCATCGAGCGAATAAAAATTTCCGGGTCGCTGGCGTGGCCTTGCATGCGTATGCGGTCGCCGAGAATCGCGCCGCCTGTATACGGGCTCGTTGGATCGACGGCAATAATTCCAACGCGGTTTCCCTGCGCGCGATAATAGGCGGCCAGGCGATCGACCAGCGTGCTCTTCCCCGTTCCGGGCGCCCCTGTCACTCCAATCACAAATGATTTCCCGGTATTCGGGAAAATCCGCTCCAACAAATCTTCCGCCTGCGGGTCGTGGTTCTCAATCGCCGTGATCGCGCGGGAAACGGCGCGCACGTCTCCCGCGCGTATTTGTTCGGCCCAGATTTCGATGGATGCAGGCATTGATCTCGTGGCGCCGGCGTCCCGCCGGCGGTTTTTTCTTGCTCCCGTAACGCGCAAAAACGCCGGCGGGACGCCGGCGCCACAATCCAATGCGCGACTTGGTCAGTGCAAGATGCTGCCAACCCATCTCGAGCCGGCTACAAAAAACATCTTAGCGCGCGTCCAGAATCTGTCGCGCGATCACCATGCGCTGAATTTCGCTGGTGCCTTCTCCGATAGTGCAGAGTTTGCAGTCGCGGTAAAACTTTTCAACGGGATAGTCCTTCACGAATCCGTAGCCGCCGAAAATCTGCACGGCTTCGTTGGCCACGCGCACACCCACTTCGCTGGCATACAATTTTGCCATGCTGGATTCTTTCGTGAAACGCGGGCCTTTCTGATCCGCGAGCCATGCGGCGCGATACACCAGCCAGCGCGCGGCGTCGATCTCGGTGGCCATGTCGGCCAGCTTGAATTGAATGGCCTGGAAGTCGGCGATGGCCTGGCCAAACTGTTTGCGCTCCTTGGCATATTTCATCGCGGCGTCGAAGGCGCCTTGCGCCATGCCCAGGCCCAGCGCGGCGATGGAGATGCGCCCCCCGTCGAGCACTGCCATGGCGATGCGGAAGCCCTGGCCTTCGCGGCCGATAAGGTTTTCCGCCGGCACGCGGCAATCGCTGAACACGACCTCGGAGGTGTCGCTCGCGCGCATGCCCAGCTTGTTTTCTTTTTTGCCCGCCCGAAATCCAGGGTTTCCCTTCTCCACGATGAATGCGGAAATTCCTTTCGTCCCTTTCGGCTTGTCGGTGACGGCCATCGCCACGCACACATCCGCATAGTGGCCGTTGGTGATAAATGTTTTCGAGCCGTTAAGGACCCAGCCGCCGTCCTTGCGCGCCGCGGCCGTCCGCGCGCCGCCCGCGTCGGAGCCCGCTTGCGGCTCGGTCAGCGACCAGCAGCCCAGTTTTTTCCCTTGCGCGAGAGGCGTTACGTATTTCTGCCGCTGTTCCAGAGTGCCAAATTTGTAAATGTGATTGGTGCACAGCGAATTGTGCGCTGCCACGATCAGTCCTATAGAGCCGTCGACACGCGATAGTTCCTCGATGACGGTGGCATACTCGACGTAGCCGAGTCCCGCGCCGCCGTACTCCTCCGGGAAAATCACGCCCAGCAGGCCCATTTCCGCGAGCTTCGGGACCAGCTCAGATGGAAATTTAGAAGTTTCGTCCCATTCCATTACATGCGGGGCGATTTCGGATGCGGCGAATTCGCGCACGGTGCGACGGAGTTGCTGCTGCTCGTCGGTGAAGGAAAAGTCCACAATTCATTTATACCATAGGCCAGTAGCGCGGGCTTCAGCCTGTGGGGTTAATTCTTATTTATCGAAGACGAAAACCCGCAGGCTGAAGCCCGCACTACTTAATTCCAACCCACTTTATGCCCGGCGTTTTGCTCGTCGAGCCATTTCTTCAGCGGGGCAAAATAATCGAGTATGGCGGTGGCGTCCATCTGCCGCTGGCCGGTCATGGCTTCGAGCGCATCCGGCCACGGTTTGCTCGCACCCATCGCCAACATCCTGGCGAGCTTTGCACCGGCGGCTTTATTTCCATAGATTGAGCAACG
>PMOP01000469.1:0-359 GCA_003161495.1 Acidobacteriota bacterium
TACCTAATTCCCACAAAAGTCACAGCGGACCTTCCCCCGGGAGTGCTGCTGGTGGAGACAACCTATCCGCGCGGGGTGATGCGCGCGTTCCGATTTTCCAAGACGCCGCTGCGCGTTTACGAAGGCTCCTTCACGGTGCGAATGAAGCTTCGAGCGAGCGGGGCCGCTCCGCTCGGCCCTCAAAAACTTGCCCTCACGGTCGGCTACCAGGCCTGCAATCAGGATGCGTGCCTGCCGCCGACAAAACTTCCGGTGACCGCGGATCTGGAAATCGCCGCCGTAGACACTCCCGCGCATCTCGTCCACGCGGATATTTTTTCCTCGCCTTCGTCCAGGTAGGACGGGCTTCAGCCTGTTGC
>PMOP01000469.1:417-5839 GCA_003161495.1 Acidobacteriota bacterium
CGGCTGACCACGCGCTCCTGGCCGATCACCAGCATGGTTTCAAACAGCGGCGGCGCCACGGCCTGCCCCACGATCGCGACGCGCGTCCCATTGATCAAGAGACCCGCTTTAACGCCTTCGGCCGCAGCCAGTTCGCGCAAGGCGTGGTCGCATGCATCGTGGTTCCAATCGGAAAGCGCGGAAAGTGCATCCGCAAGTTTCCCAAGCATGGCCCCCAGGCGCTCGTCCTTCCAGAATTTTTCGCGGGCCTGCGGATCGTACTCGAATGAGTCACTGAAAAACGCGCGGGCCCACGTGGAAAAATCCGGCAGCAAGCGCGTGCGCGGCCGCAGCAAGTCCACGGTTTTTGAAAACCACTCGCGTTTTTCCGCCGCCCATTCCGGTTGCCACAGCTTCGAGCGTTCGAGCTCGCCCTGCACGGCGGGAAGAAGCTCGTCGATCGGGAGCTTCTGCAGATATTGCGTGTTGAACCATTCCAGCTTCGGGCGATCGAAAACAGCGTTCGTGCGGCTGACGCCTTCGAGTGAGAATCGTTGAATGATTTCGGAAGTTCGCAGGAATTCCGCGTCTCCAATCGACCAGCCCAGCAGCGCCAGAAAATTCCGAAACGCCTCGGGAAGAAACCCTTCGTCGCGGTACGATCCGACGCTGGTTGCGCCGTGACGCTTGGAAAGCCGCGTGCGGTCCGGCCCCAGAATCAGCGGCACGTGCGCAAAAATCGGCGGCGTAGCGCCCAGCGCGCGATACAACAGCGCCTGCTTCGGCGTATTGGAAATGTGATCGGAGCCGCGAATCACGTGCGTAATCCGCATATCGATGTCGTCCACGACTACGCTCAACTGATACATCGGCCCGCCGCGCGTCTCGCCTTCCTTGGGCGATCGCAGCAAAACGAAATCCTCAATCTCCTCGTTGGAAACTTCGCGCGGACCAAAAACGGCGTCCTCGAATGGAGTGATCGCGCCCAGCGGAACGCGAAAACGGATGGCCGCATTTTCCGCGCTGAGTCCCACCTTTCCTTCGCGGCACGCGCACCGTGTGATGCGCCGCGGTCCCGGCTCTTTTTTCGCGTCCTCGGTTTCCTCGACCGCATCGCCGCCCGCATATTTTTCCGGGGGGCAATCGCAATAGTACGCCGCGCCTATGGCAGCCAGTTTGATGGCCGCCTCCCGATGCATTTCCAGCCGTTGCGATTGAAAGTACGGCCCTTCGTCCCAATCGACGCCGAGCCATCGCAGGCCATCCAGGATTCCCTCAACCAGTTCCGGCCGATTGCGTTCCACGTCCGTATCCTCAATGCGCAAAACCATCGTGCCGCCATGGCAGCGCGCAAACAGCCAATTGAAAAGAGCCGTGCGCGCGCCTCCCACATGCAGATAGCCCGTCGGCGACGGGGCAAACCTAACGCGAATTTCGCCGGCCGGCTTTCCCGATACGCTTGAAGTCGTGGTCATGCTCCTCGTCAGTTTCTCCCGGAAATTAAAGCAATCCATCTTATCTGAACCGGCATGGGATGGCGAGGCCACAGCCTGGCAATGCTGAGTTGCTGCCCCGTTAAACTTGAAAATCTCCATAAGAATTGGGGCAATCCCCGCGGTTGCAAAAATTGATGGCAGGTCAATTCTTTGTTAATAAATCGTGTGTCCGATCTCTCACGTACCTTGTTCCTGACAGGTACCCCAGTACCCTTGACCGCTTGGAAAGGCGTCCCTTATAGTCAAAAAAGTAGTGAAATTTGAGGGAGAGGTGTGGTCTCTCTGTCGCCTGTAAATGCATCTGTGACGGATATTTGGCGGCGTTGATTCCTAATTGATATTTTGACTGATCTATTAAACTGTGCCGGCCACTCCACTCCACTCGAGCGGAAAGCGCGGATTGCGGCCTGGGCGGCGCATTCGATTTGATGAACTCGGAAAGCATCATTGCGATCACCCTGCTGGCAGCGTCGGCATTGACGTCGGTTTTCTTCGCCTACATGCACAGCTTGCGGCGCCAGGCCTACCTCATGCTCTGGAGCGCCGGATGGTGCCTGCTCGCCCTGCACTACCTCAGCCCCGCCCTTGAGCCGTGGACACCAATCGCCCCGTGGCAAGCGGCGGTCAACGAATGGCTGCTGGCCGCGGCAGCGCTGCTATTTTTCAGCACGGCCCAGGAATACACCAATTCCGAACAGTGGGTGCGCCCGCAGATCGCCGCGGGCGGAGTGTTTGCATTGTGGTCGGCCGCCTACTACCTGCAGGTGATCAAAATTTCGCCGCAGCTTGGCGTGGCAGCGGTGCTAGGGATTATCGCCTGGACCTTTTACCAGGAGAGCCAGCGTCACGAAACCTTTGCGGATTTGTTGCTGGCGGGTTCGTTCCTCAGTTGGGGTGCGATCCTGGCCGGGGAGTTGCTGCTTAGTCCCCACGTCGCCAATTCGCTCCGCGCGCTGGAACTATTGCCCCAGCTTTTCGCCGCGGCCCTGATGGTGATGGGGCTTTACGAAGAGGAAAAGCGCCGCGTCGAGCAAAACATGCTGGCGCTTTCCAATGTAAACCTGGAAACCTCCAGCTTCGTCGGCCCTGAAATTCAGCAAATGCTTTCGCACGCCCTCGAGCGTGTGCTCAGCGTTGTGCGCATGCCGGCCGGCGCACTATTCCTGCATCACGGGCACGCGCAGGGTCCAACCTCAGTCGTCGCCGTCGGCCTGGCCGAAAATTTCTGCGCGGTGGCTCAGGAAGAGGGATTGGACGATCACCTCGTGGATATGGTTTCGCGCTTGGGCGGACTCGTTGTCTTCCGCGACCTGGGGCGCGATGCTTCCTGGACAGCTCTGGAGGGTGAGGAAGCCTTCCGGCGTTTCCGGCAACTGGCCACCAGCCAGCGTTTGCGCACCGTGGTGGGGATTAGCCTGCAAGCCAAGGAACAGGCGTTCGGCGTGCTCTTCCTCGGCACGCCCGATCCGCGCCGGTTTACGGCGGCCGAGCTACGGCTGCTGCTGGCGCTGGGCCATCAAATCGGGATGGCCGTCGAAAATAGCTACCTCGTGCAGCAGGCCGCGAGGCGCACGCAAGAGCTTCACATGCTCAATGAAATCGGCCGCGCGCTGAGCTCCACGCTGGACCCGGACGCGCTGTTCGAGACGATTCTCAGCGAAATCAAGCGCCTGTTTGACGTGAACCATTTCTGTGTCGCGCTGCACGATACGTCCAGCAATGAAATTAAATTTGAAGTCGAGGTGGGCGACGGCGAAGTGCTTCCAAAAAGTTCCCGGCCGTTCGGCGGCAACAACGTTATTGAATACCTGATGCGCACGCGCCAGCCCATCTTGATCCGGGAAAATTACGCCGAAGAAATTCGCAAGCTTGGCCTGGAGCCGGAGAATTCGGACAAAGGAAGCTTTTGCGGCGTGCCCCTGCTCTTGTACGAGCGGCCCATCGGAGCCATGGTCCTGCAGAGCCGGCAAGAACGCGCGCTCGATTTCGGCCATCTGGAAATGATGCGCGTGCTGGCCAGCGAAGCCGTCATCGCCCTGGAAAATGCGCGATTGTTCCGCGAAGAGCGCGCGAAATCGCGCCGCCTGGCGCTGTTCAACAACATTTCCCGCAATATTATTACGACGCTCAATCCGGACGAGATGCTCGCCAAAATCGCGGAAGAGCTGGAACAGGTGCTGGACTACTCGCACATCGGAATCGGCCTGCTCGATT
Organism: Acidobacteriota bacterium; assembly: GCA_003161495.1. Classification (GTDB taxonomy): domain Bacteria; phylum Acidobacteriota; class Terriglobia; order Acidiferrales; family UBA7541; genus Palsa-360. The sequence goes on from PMOP01000469.1 coordinate 4,107, forward strand.
ATTCGGCCAAGGAAATCGTGATTCAGGCCGAAGCGGGGCAACGCAAAGGCGCCCTGGGGCGCCGTCTGGGGCTGGATGGCAATGTGGTGGGGCGCGTGGCGCGCACGGGGCAGATGGCGGTCGTGTCCTACGACGCGGAGCACACGACAGGGGAGCCGGTGCTCGAGGGCTCCGACTCCGCGATCGCGCTGCCCATCGTTTACGCGGATCAGTTGCACGGAGTATTATATGTTGAAACAGTAAATTCTTCCGAGTTCCCGCAGGAGGAGGTTCTGTTTCTCGGCACTCTGGCCGACCTCATTTCCGGCGCACTCCACAACGCCATCGCCTTCCAGAAGGCGCAGGAACAGGCCATTACCGACGGCATGACCGGCTTGAAAACCCATCGCTTCTTCATGGAGGCGCTCTCTGCGGAATGGAAGCGCTCGACGCGCGCGGGACGTTCTTTCTCTCTGGTGCTCATGGATTTGGATCGCTTCAAATTCGTCAACGATTTTTACGGACATTTGGACGGCGACCTGGTCCTGCAGCGCGTGGCGCATATTCTGGAAGCGAATTGCCGCCGCTCTGACGTGGTGGCGCGCTACGGCGGCGATGAGTTCGTCGTCCTGATGCCTGAAACAGACTCCGAGCAAAGCCACCAGCTGGCGGCGAAATTGCGCTCGTGGATCAGCTCCGACCCCGTGCTGCGCGAAAAAAACGTGACTTCCAGTTTTGGAGTCGCGACGTTTCCGCTGAACGGATCGACTCCCCAGGAACTGATTCAGGTCGCCGATGCCTCGATGTATCTTTCCAAACACCAGGGCGGCAATACCGTTTCCACTGCGGATCAATATAATTCGGACGATTCCCGGCAATGGAAACGCGACGTCCTCGACGCCTACCTCGGCGTCACGCTCAAGCGCCTGTTCACCACCGGCCCCGACGCGTTTGTGGAAATTTACAGCCGCATCGAGCAATTCGCCAGGTCGCTCGCGGAAACAGAAACCGCCTCAAAAAGTCGGGGCACAAATGAAACGCCCCAATCCTCCGGCAAATCTTCCTTTGAGCCGCTGCCTTCCATCGTGATGGATACGCTCACTTCTCTGGCGCTCGCCGTGGATGCGAAGGATCAATTCACGCAGGGCCATTCTCATAAGGTTTCCAGCTACGCCGTCTTGATTGCCGAGGCCCTGGGCCTGTCAGGCGCGGAAATTGAGGAAATACGGCTGGGTGGCATGCTGCACGACGTCGGAAAAGTGGGAATCATGGGATCGATCTTGAACAAAAACGGCCCTCTCAATCCCGAGGAATGGGAGGCCATGAAGCGCCACGTGGAATACGGCGCCAAGCTTCTCGAACCGTTGCGAGGCACCGAAAGCGTTCGCGATATGGTCGTGCATCACCATGAATTCTTCGACGGGTCGGGTTATCCGGAGGGGCTTATCGGCAGCCAGATTCCTGTGGGCGCGCGAATCATCGCCATTGCCGACGCCTACGACACCATCACTTCCGAGCGCACGTACAAAAAAGCGCGTACGCCCGAAGAAGCGTTCCAGGAACTCGACCGCTGCGGCAATGCGCAGTTCGATCCTGAATTGGTGCGGATGTTTATTTCCCGGTTGCGCGAATTGCCCAATCCGCTGATCCTGAATCCATCCCTTGCCCACGAACCAGAAGTTTTCCATTAATCAGTAGGACGGGCTTCAGCCTGTCTGCTTTTGACTTCTTACAATCCAGCGTAAATCGAACCC
>PMOP01000209.1 GCA_003161495.1 Acidobacteriota bacterium
GGCATGGCGCGGTTGATGAAGTCAAACACCGAAGTCGCGTACGGCCAATAACCTCCGACGGTTCTGACGGGTTTCAGCGTGGTGAGTGTTTCGGTGTCGGCGATACCTCCAACTACGCGAGGCCCGATCTTTCCGCCTTCTCCGTTCGCGCCGTGGCACACGGCGCACTTTGCGGCAAAAATTGGCGCGCCGTCTTTTGCGGTTCCTTGTCCGGCAGGGAGGCCCTTGCCGTCAGGCCCCACCGAGATGTCCCAGGCCTGAATTTCCTCTTTCGTCGGCGTTCTTCCTACATTCGAGTAAGACGGCGCTTGCGCCAGCGCGGCGCTCGCTGCCAGCAGGAAAATCCCGGCGCTGAGAATTTTAGACAAGCGCATTTTGTACGCTCCCGTCCGCGTTCACTTTCCAGGGTTGAATGGCGTTGAAATCTCCCACCACCTGTTGCGTTTTCAGGAGGAAGTCGATATCGGCGTTCCAGAGCTTGGCGACTTCGGCGATCGTCGGTTGGACCGTGCCCTGATCATCCGTGCACCGGGAAAGCAGCACCGTTTCCTTGCCGTCCCAAGTCCACGGAGCGGAGAATCGAGTGTGGGATTTGCGCGCAATCGGATCGTGAAGTTGCGCGTCCTTCCAGGTGTGGCCGCCATCGGTGGAGACTTCAACCCGCTTGACGGCGCCGGCACCTGACCATGCCAGGCCAGTGATTTCATGGAAGCCGGGGCCGGGCATTTTGTAACCGCCGGCTGGCCGGGTAATAACGGATTTTGGTCCCAGCTCGAATTCGAACCAGCGCGATTTTCCGTCGAGCCGCATGCTGGGGTAGCGGCTGGTTTCCATCATGGCCATGTACGGCTCGTCGACGAGGTCAATGCGGCGCAGCCACTTGACGTTGTTGATCCCTTGCCAGCCGGGAACGATCAGGCGCAGCGGAAATCCCTGCTCGGGACGGACCGGCTCGCCGTTTTGCCCGTAGGCCACGAGCGCATCGTCCCAGGCCTTTCCGATGGGGATGCTTTTGGAATGTTTGGGCTCGTCGGCGCCTTCGGCAATGATCCACGTCGCACCCTTCTGCACGCCCGCCTCTTTTAGCAGCGTCGACAGCAGGACTCCTGTCCACTGGCTGCAGCTCGTGAATCCGTGCGTTTCCTGAGGCGTTGCATTCACGGCAACTCGCGCGTCGCCGCCGGGGCCTCGCGGGGAACTGTTGCCGTGGCACTCGACGAAATGAAAGCGGGTTACGAAAGGAAGCCGTTTGATTTCGTCCACGGAAAAAATCAAGGGACGATCGACCATCCCGTGGATCAGCAAATGATGTTCCGCCGGGTCGATGTCAGGCGGTTCAAAACTGTGAGAAATCGTGAAGTGAAGCGGGGACGGCGTGATCATTCCGACCGAATCCTGCATGGGAGTTCTGAGGCCGAACGCTACCGCTTCGTCTTTCAGCCGGCGCTCTGGATTGTTGATGCTGCCATTGCGCACGTCGGTCACGAAATGAGATCGCTCGCCGTAGAGGTGCAGCTCGTCAACTTTTTCCAGGGCCGGCTCGGCCGCGGCCGCAGCTGGTAGAGCGCTCGCCGACGCTCCGATGGCCAGGCCTGCCAGCGCCGCGCCATTCTTGAGAAAACGCCTTCGATCCGTTTGCTTCGGATTCATAGGCCCTCCTGTTCAGATATCTGGAAATGGTATCACACGATAAGTAGGACGGGCTTCAGCCTGTCGGGTTTCGTACGAGATTACACTAAAAGCGACAGGCTGAAGCCCGTCCTACTAAAAATCTACGGGCAGTGCCCAAGCTTGCAGCCGCGTTTTTTCCAATCATGAATTTCGTCCAGATTTTGCGGAACGAATCCGTCGCGATTCGGCATTTTGATTTTTGGCAGCGTTTTGGCGTCGATGACGTCGTCTTCCTTGATGATGTCATTGCGATACAGGATGAACGCTGTGAGGGAGTAGACCTCATCCACCTTGAGCGACCCTTCCTGATACCTCGGCATGGCCCGGCGAATGTAATCGAAAATCGTGGTCGCGAACGGCCAGTAACTTCCCGCGGTCATCTTGGGGTGCAGGGAAGTAAGCGTGCCCTTGCCGCCGACGAGCGCGGGCGCCTGCGCGCTGCCTTCCTGGCTTTCACCATGGCAGGCCGCGCATTTCTGAGCGAACAGGGCTCCCCCAGTTTTGGCATTTCCGCTACCAGGCGGCAATTCCTTGCCGTCGGTGCCGATGGCGATGTCCATGGCCTGGATTTCCTGCGCGGTGGGAGTGCGGCCCACGTTTTTGTAGTCAGGTGTTTGCGCCGCCGCAGTGACGCATGCAGCGAGCGCCACGACCGGCGCAAGAAAATTAAAATGAAATCGCATTTTGGACGCTCCCGTCAGGATTCACTTTCCACGGTTGGATGGCATTGAAGTGGCCGGGAATCGTTCCCGTTTTGATGAAAAAGTCCGGCTCGACTTTCCAGAATTTTGCCAGCTCAACCACGGTGGGTTGCCTCTCGCCTGCATCATCCGTGCAGCGGGACTGAAGGATCGTTTCCTCGCCGCCCCACTCCCAGCCAAATCCGAATCGCACGTGCGCTTTTGGATATACCGGGCTTTGAATTTCAGCCTCGCGCCACGTTTTTCCGTTGTCGGTGGAAACTTCGATGGATTTGACCGCGCCTCCGCCG
>PMOP01000356.1 GCA_003161495.1 Acidobacteriota bacterium
TTCAACTTCGGAATTCAGGCTAAACCCCGCAGGCTGAAGCCCGCGCTACTGAAACCCGTGCTTCAATCCGTTTTGCGTTCCGATTGGAGATCGATGCCTAGTTGCTGGCATTTTTTATAGAGGTGGCTGCGCTCCAGGCCCAGGGCGCGCGCGGTGTTGGTCATGTGGTGATTTTGCCGGCGAAGTTCGGCGAGGAGCACTTCCCTCTCGAACGACTCCAGGCGCTGCGTCAGCGGGCCGCTTCCTGCCGAGGAAACCGCTTCACCATTGCGCGGAGCCGGCAGCGCGAGATTCACTTCCTCAGATGTAATTATTTCAGCGCCCGATAATAACAAGACGCGCTCGACCACGTTGCGCAGCTCGCGCACATTGCCGGGCCACGCGTATCGCTGCAGAATTTCAAGCGACTCCGGCGAGAAATGCTTGGGCCGCCAACCGTTTTGCGACGCGACCTGCTCGGCAAAATATTCGGCGAGCACGGGAATTTCCCCGGCGCGTTCGCGCAGCGGCGGCAGAGCGACCGGAAAAACGTAGACGCGGTGAAACAGGTCGGCGCGAAACGATCCCTGCCGGACCATTTCCTCGAGGTTGCGATGCGTCGCGACCACTACGCGCGCATCCACCGGGATTGGCTTATCGCCGCCGACGCGCTCAATTTCTCCCTCTTCCAAAACGCGCAGCAGTTTGGATTGCATCGCGAGAGGCATGTCGCCGATCTCGTCCAGAAAAAGCGTGCCTCCCACGGCCTGCTCAATTTTTCCAATGTGGCGATTGGCCGCGCCAGTGAACGAACCTTTTTCGTGCCCGAAAAGTTCCGATTCGATCAGCTCGGCAGGCACAGCCGCGCAATTGAGGGTCACGAACGGCCCGGCATGCCGCGCGCTTTTCTGGTGGATCGTTCGCGCGATCAGTTCCTTGCCCGTGCCTGTTTCTCCCTGAATGGCGACGCGAGATTCGCTGGCCGCGACGCGCTCCACCTGCGCCATCAGGCGTTCCATGTCCGGCCCGGACCAGATCATTTCGTGCTTGCCGAGCCGGCTGCGCAAATCGCGATTTTCGTTCTCCAGGTGGCGCAGCCTCAGGACGTTCTCGATGGTGACAACAAGTTTTTCCGTGGAAAGAGGTTTTTCCAAAAAGTCCACGGCGCCGAGCCGCGTGGCGCGCACCGCAGTTTCCACGCTCGCCTGCCCCGAAATCATCACCACGGGAGTCGTGACCCCCGCCGCTTTTAAATCTTCCAGCAGCGAAATTCCATCCTTGCCAGGCATCATCACATCGGAAAAAATCACGTCGAAACGTCCCGCGCGAATCAGCTCAAGAGCGCGCACGGCGCTGTCGCACACGGTGGCTTCATAGCCCGCAAGCCGGAAGGCGCGCGAAAGCGAAGCGAGCGTGTTCGGATCGTCGTCGATGAGCAGAAGATGCGCCTTCGGAGAGGTCATGTGTGATTTACCGCATCAGGCCGCGGTGAATACCGGGGGATCCGCGGACCGTTCCTCCGCCGGAATCGGTCCCTCCGGGGAATTGTTTTGTTCCATGGGCAACTCAATGCGAAAAGTCGCGCCCGCGCCCGGCGCCGATTCCACTTCGATTCTTCCGTTGTGATCGCTGACCACGGATTGCACGATCGCCAGCCCCAGGCCGGTACCGTGGCGCTTGGTCGTGTAATAGGGCGTGAAAAGGCGCGCGCATTCCTCGGGCGTCAAGCCTTCGCCCGTGTCGGTGACTTCGATCCGCACCGCGCCCGCGCGATGCGCCGTGCGCACGGTCAGCATGCCGCCCGCCGGCATCGCGTCCAGGGAATTCAGTATCAGGTTTTCAATCGCCCGGCGCAGCAAAGTCGGGTCTGCCTGCAGGCGCGGAAGATTTTCATCGAGGTACAGCTCCGGCGTGATGGGAGGACGCCCGACCGGCGCGAGTTGCGGCTCAAATAATTTGACCGCGCCGCGAACCAATTCATTCAAGTCCACGGGCTCAAATTCCGGCGGCGGCATCTTGGCAAAATCGCTAAAGCGGCCAACGATGCTTTTCAGGTTTTCGAGTTCCGCGCGCAAGGTTGCCGTGGACTCGAAAAAGATTTCGTCGAACTGCTCGGATGTCTGCTCTCTCGCGCGCTGCAGATTTTCCACCGTCAGTTGCAACGGAAACAGCGGATTCTTCAATTCGTGTGCAAGTCTGCGCGCCAGTTCGCGCCAGGCCGCCACGCGTTCGGTCTGCACCAGGCGCTCGCGCTGCTCGGCAAGCTGCCGCGTCATATCGTTGAACGCATCCGCGAGCTGGCCGATTTCATCGCGCGAGCGAACTTCCACACGCGCCGCCCAGTGCCCCGCGGCCACGTCGCGCGCGCCCGCGGCCAGCTCTTCGATGGGCCGCGTCACGCGCGCCGAAACCCACCAGCCGAGAATCATGCCCAGCAGAATTACTGCGCCGCCAACCAGCAAAGCCAGGGCACGAATGAATGTCAGCATTTCGATAAGACTTTGCCGTGAACTGCCAACCAGAAGAACTCCAAGCAAATCTGCATCCCGTCCAACCAGCGGAATGGCATTGAACGTTTCTGAATTGGTGTCAGGAGCGACGCCTGAAGTGATCGTTCTTTGCAATTCGCGCCGGTTTTTTTGCACGTCGGCGATCATGGGAGAAAACAGCTCGGACTGGCTCGCCGGGCCGTGCGGATCGGTCAACTCGGCCGGCGCAAATCCCTGCTCCAGATTTCTGTACAGCAGCGTGCGCATGCCTTCCGGAAGCACGAGCGTTGCGAGAAATTTCTGATCGAGGCGTTGCCCTCCGATCAGGAAAAGGCGCTTGTCACCGATCCGAACCGTGCGAACCGCGAGGAAACCCAGATCCACCGCGTCGGGCGTGTCCACGCGGCGCAGGAAAGCGCCCTTGGAGTTCCAGTCCGGCTCCGCGGTTACCCAATCGTTTTTGTAACCGAAACGCGCGGGCCATTCCGAGGAAGAAATCAGCGTGCCGTCATCCGCCACGATGTCCAGGAAATCGATTTGCTGCGTTTGAGCGATGCCGCGCGCATCGTTGTAATACTGAGACACATCCGCCTGCGGGCGGTTCAGGTCCATGGCCATGCGCAGAGTGGCCTCGGCATCGGCGATGCTTTGAACGCGATGCGCGATTTCGTCTCCGCGCTGCGCGTATTCACGGCGAAACTGCGCTACCAGGGCGTCAGACCGCTGGCGGTCAAATCCCTCGAACGCGCGGCGCGTGTAAGCCGAGACGCCCCACGCCACGAGAGTCACCGCCGCGACGATGGTCGTGACAAAAAAAGCCAGCAGCTTGGTGCGGAAGCTCATCGGGAGTTTCCTCCCGCTCCGGATGCCGGCCCAAGCCACACTTCTTCCAATTTCCAACCGCCCCAGCGCGGCGCCATCCAATCGCGCACCTGCGGGCTGAGTCCGTAATTTTCGGATACGTGGGCGAGCGGGATCGCGCGAAACGCGTCAATCGGCGCGCGCTCGGCCGCATAAATCTGCTCCGGCGTTTCCAGATCCGTTGGCGCCTCACCGAGAGAATTCAGTAAACCGGCCAGAGCCTCCGCGGGATCGGGCGCGGCGATGCGAAGGCGCACGAGCCGCAGATCGGGCACGGAAGTTTTCGTTTTATCGTCGGCAATTTGTCCTGACGCTTGCACCATGATTCCTGCTTCGCGCAAATTGACGGCCACCCGGTCCGCAATTGCGCGAGCCTCAGCATCGCCCGAATCGTAAAACAGCACAAGAGGCATGGAGCGGAAATGTTCGCGAACGGAAGCCGGCAGCAAATTCTTCGCTCGGGGTAAGTCGGATGCGGCGGGGAACAGGTGCGCGTAACCGGAAATCCAATTCGGCAGTAAACCGCCGGCCGGGATTCCCTGCTTTTGCAGGATCACGTCAGCGATCGAAGCGCGATCGACGGCCAGGGAAATCGCCTGTCTTACATGGACGTCCTGTACGGCGGGACGAGACGCATCAAACACGAGCACAAATAATTGAATTGGGTCGCTGGATGCGGTGCGCAATCCTCGCTGCGCCGCGCGACGAACTTGAGAAGCGGGCAATTCCACAACGTCGGCTTGTCCAAATGAAATTGCATTG
>PMOP01000381.1:0-2093 GCA_003161495.1 Acidobacteriota bacterium
GCTGCGAAGCCGGGTCCGGTGGCGCGAAAAGAGGGCGACGCCGAAGCGGGACTGGCAGGCGCGGCGACGAAGTTTGAAGTGAGCTACGAAGTTCCTTTTCTGGCGCACGCCACGATGGAGCCGATGAATTGCACCGCGCATGTGCGCGCCGATCGCTGCGACGTGTGGGCGCCCACGCAGGCGCAAACCAGTTCGCAGGCCACGGCGGCAAAAATTACGGGGCTCGACATTGGCTCTGTCGTTATCCACACGACATTTTTGGGCGGTGGATTTGGACGGCGGTTTGAAGCCGATTTTATCGGCGAAGCGGTGGAAGTTTCCAAGGCCATCGGAGGGCCGGTCAAAATAACGTGGTCGCGCGAAGACGACATGCAGCACGATTATTATCGAATGGTGTCGCATGCGCGCTGCACGGCGGGGCTGGACGCGAACGGTTTTCCCGTGGTGTGGATGAGCCGCGTTTCGTCGCCGTCGCTGCTGGCCCGGTTCGGGCCGCTGAAGGATAATTTCGATCATCGCAGCGTGGAGAGCCTCGACAGCGTGCTTTACTCTGTGCCTAACATTCTGATTGATTATCAACTCGTAAACACGGGGGTTCCCATCGGCTTCTGGAGATCGGTGGGGGCTTCGCAGAATGGTTTTTTCCTGGAAAGCTTCATGGATGAAATTGCCACGGCCGGAAAAAAAGATCCGTATGAACTGCGGCAACGGTTGCTTGCGAAATCGCCGAGGGCCCTCGCTGTGCTGGACACGGCCGCGGAAAAAGCGGGATGGGGCAAGCCGCTCGCTGACGGAAGGTTTCGCGGGATCGCCCACGTCAGCTCGTACGACGGCTACGTGGCGCAGGTGATCGAAATTTCCGTCAATCGCAAGGAGCGCACGCTGCGGGTGCATCGCGTGGTTTGCGCGCTGGATTGCGGACGCATTGTGAATCCTTCGAGCATTGACGCGCAGGCGCGCAGCTCCATCGTGTATGGATTGACCGCCGCGCTGCACAGCGCCATCACCATCGATCGCGGGCGCGTGCAACAGCATAATTTCAACGACTACAAAATGTTGCGCTTCGACGAAATGCCCGACGTGGAAGTTCACATTATTCCCAGCGAATTGCCGCCTACTGGCGCCGGTGAGTTTGTTCTTCCGCCAGTGGCTCCCGCGCTGTGCAACGCGATTTTTGCAGCGACTGGAAAACGCGTGCGGCGCCTGCCCGTACGGCCTGAAGACTTGGTTTAAGTAGCACACGCACTCTTGCCTGTGCGGTTTTCGTGCGTTTCCACTTGGCCAAAACCGCACAGGCAAGAGTGCCTGTGCTACGTAAGGGCCGTTGACATGGGCTTGCTACGGGGCTACCGTTTTATTTGAGGTGGCTTTATGGAAATTGACCGAAAAACTTTTCTCGATAGTCTTGGCGGGCCGGAAGCCGCAAGCAGGATGGACTCCGAAGCGCGAGCGGACGCGCTGGAATCGCACATGATGGCGGAATTGAACCGCGCGAAAACCGGAGATCCCGCATGGGACCAGATCAAGCCTGAGAAATATCCGACCGTCGCGGAAGTCGAATCGCAAATCGAAACCCGTAAATACCGCGAAGGCGTGGGTTTCATGTACGTTCCGCGCACCGGCGAAAATGTGAGAAGACTTCCGCCGATGCCTTCCAATCCCACACTCTACGATTTCTTTAAGCTGCGGTTCATGGACACGTCCAACCATGTTCTGCAAAGCGCGCACCTGGCGATGAAGAACGGCATGACGGAGGAAATTATTCTGGCGTGCCTGCTGCATGACGTGGTGCAGGAAATCATTCGCACCGATCATGGCTGGTGGGGAGCGCAACTCTTCGAGCCGTACGTCCCGGAAAAAGTCAGCTTTGCGATTCGCTACCATCAGGCGCTGCGGTATTATCCCGACCCGTCTGTCGGTTATGAATATCCCGATCTATACCGGCAATTGTTTGGCGCGGATTACGTTCCTCCGCCGTATATCGAAGCGACGTACAAGATGGTTCGCAAGCATCCGTGGTACATGGATGCGCGCCTCGTGACGGTGAACGATTTGTACGCGTTCGACCGGGACGCGGTGGTTTCCATCGAACC
>PMOP01000381.1:2249-5442 GCA_003161495.1 Acidobacteriota bacterium
GTACGCTTTTGTTGAAGTTTAATTTCGTGAAAACCGCACAGGCAAGAGTGCCTGTGCTACTTAAAACTTCCTGACACGATACACTTCCAGCGGGCCTGAGGAATAAATTCGCTCGCCGATCGCCGCTAGTGAACCGGAAAATTTCGGAACATCGTAGGCCCACACGTAATCGTAATCGTTCTGGACTTGCTGCCAATCCGGAGGCTCGTCGTAGACTAGGTTCCAGAATCCGTCGGGCGTGTAGGATTCGTGGATGATGCGCATGGGCGTTTCGCCGGGCGCGTCCATCAAGTATGGGGAGAACCAGCCGCGGCGAATTACTCCGTAGGCCCAGAAATGAGTGAAGGGGCGCTCGATGGGATCCTCGTCTCCTTCGACGATGGGCAGCACGAGGGCGCCGCGCGGCACGGCGTCGAAGGAACGCGCCAGGCCCGCGAGCGCAGGCTGCGCTTGTTTAAAATGCCGCGTGACGCTCACCGTTTGCGCGGCGAAAAGCAAAAGCGGAATCGCGGCAAGTGATTTTGCGCGCCGACCTACCTTGGCCGTGGCCAGAATCGCAACAAACAAAAAAGGCAGCACGCGAATATCGAGGTCCGAACCTTCGCCCCACATCCACGGAATCACCCAGAAAAGCGCAAAGAGAAACGCGGCGATGGCCATCCATTTTCTGTCCCAGCGAAATTCAGGATTGCGCCACCACGCCGCGAGAAACCATATCGCCAGCGCGCCCAGTGAAATCCAATCCAGCCACGGCCAATATCCGTGAAGGATCATCCCGAGCGAATCGATCTTATCGTCCCACCCGTGAAAAACAATTTTGCTCGCGGTCAGGCCGACGCGCGAAGAGTGCAAATAGAACGCGACGCCTGGGAGGGCGAGCGCGGCGCTCCACAGCCAGTCACGAACCGGGTGGCGGGAAAGCGCGAGATACGCGGCAACGATCAATCCCGCAATGCCGAAGCCCAGCAAGTGCGTGAAGTACAGCGCCGTAAATGCGACGAGCGCCGCAATCCATGGCCCGATTTCCGGCTTCGCGAGCCATCGCAGCCATAATCCCAGCGAAAAAAATCCCACCGCAAGACTCAGATCGAAATTCAGAAACCCTTCGAGAAAAAAAACGTTGTAGGCGATCAGCAGCGCCCACAAAAACGCCGCTTCCGCTGCCGGCTGCGCCTGGCGAAGAAAAAACCACGCGGTGGCGGGCAGCGCGAGGAGGCACAGGCTGAGATACACGCGCCCCGCGGTTTCGATGGGAAACACGCGGCCCAGTACGGCGAGCGACGCATCCATCCCAAGGTAGGGATACGCGCCCCAATCGGCGCGGTAGAATTGCGCGAATGAAAAATGCGAATCGTTCAAATGCGCAAGGACAAACGCGCGCGCCAGATGATTGGGATAATCGAGGAGCGGAGGAAACGCCACGGACCAGATGGGCGCGAGAAGCATCGCGGCCAAAATCAGTGCGCCGGCAAAACGAAAAATAGCNNGTCAGCGCGAGCATCAGGATCAGGCTTTGTCTGCCCGTCTTGCGATCGGCGAGCGCCACGGCGATAAACGCCTTGGCAAAATTATTGCTCGCCGCCGCGACGATCACTCCTCCCACGGCGAGGCCCATCGATGTCATATTTCCCGCGGTCTGCGTGAGGCCCATGATGAACGGGTCCACCGGCGCAAGGCCGGAGATCACGGCCATCCCGTAAATTCCCTTACTGCCCAGATGGATCAAAGCGAAATTGGTGGCCACCAGCACCACCAGGAAGACCAGCCCCAACAAAAATGCGGAACCGAGTTCCAGCGGATTTTTGGTCGAGTGCGCAAGTTTTGGTTCTTCCATGGGCGCGTCGGATAAGCTGGACCATGCCCATCCGGCCGCAACGCCGATTCCTCCCAGGATAAGAAACGGAACCAGCAGGCGATCCATCAGCTGGAGATTAAAAAAACCGATCAACGCCAGAAAACGGAAGTACATCACGCCGGAGGCAATCAGAATTCCGCCCGCATAAACGTGAGGTGAGCCCGCTGCCTTGGATTCTTTGGCCATCACGACGGTTGTGAACGTTGACGAATAAAGTCCTCCCAGCAATGCGGAGAGCCTCACGCCGCCTTTCCCTTTCGAGAGCTTCTCCAGCAAATAACTTCCGTAAGACACGCCGCTGATGGCCACGACAACCAGCCAGGCCTTGAACGGATTGACCGCGAAGGAACTATATTCACTGTTCGGCAACACGGGCAGAATGACGAAGGTGAGCAGGAGAAATTTCGTGAACGTGAGAATCTCGACGGCGGGAATTTTCGTGGTGAGGTTCTCGAGAAATTCCTTGAGCTCGAGCAGGAGCATGCTGAGCACGGCGATGGTGGTGGCGATCCACAATTGATCGCGCGACACGAGCGCGCCGATCACATAGGTGACTAGCCCTGAAACTTCCGTGGTCACTCCGGCTTCGTCGTACGTTTCCAGTTTGTGCTTGTAGGAGAGCCACAAAAACGCGCCGATGACGCCGAATCCAAACGTCAAGGGGAGCAACTGAGTTCCGGACAACAATGCCAGCGCATAACCGATCAAGCCGATCAGCGGAAACGTGCGCACGCCGCCGAAGGTGTAGCGCTGTCCCGCGGCGCGATGCTCCTCGCGCTCCAAGCCAATCAGGAAACACAGGAAAAGCGTGAGGAGAATCTTGAGGCCTTCCGGCGGCAATATCTGCAGAAGTTTATCGGTCACGGAATCCGTTCGGCGGCACTTTCACCATCGCGAGACTATCGGGAATTGGATACAAACTCAATGGTGGAGTGTGCTTTACGTAGCACAGGCACTCTTGCCTGTGCGGTTTTGGAGATGTTGGAGGCGGGCGTCGTTTTAGCTGCGGGTGCCGATTTATTTGCCGGCGCTGATTTAGCTGCGATCGCGAAAACCGCACAGGCAAGAGTGCCTGTGCTACTTGGCGTCGGCCAGCGGGAGCCACACTTGAAACTTCGTGTCGCCGGGTTTTGAAGTTACCTGAATATTGCCGCGATGTTTTTTTACGATGCGCTGGACGGTGTCGAGGCCGAGGCCGGTTCCCTCGCCCACGCCCTTCGTCGTGAAGAAGGGCTCGAAGATGTGCGGCTGCACGTCGGGCGAAATTCCCGGGCCGTTGTCGCCGATTTCCACGACGACGCAGGAATCGTCGCGGTAGACGCGCACGCGAAGCTCGCC
>PMOP01000381.1:5481-11284 GCA_003161495.1 Acidobacteriota bacterium
TTGTGATTCAAGATGGTGAGCGTGCTCTCCAGGCTTTTCACGATGTCCACGTTTTGCACGGGCGACTGGTCCATGTACGTGTATTCCTTGATCGCGAGGACCAGGTCGGAAATGCGCGACGCGCTGCTTTCAATTTCGTCCAGCAGACTGAGCACCTCGACCAAGGCGCCGATTCGCACGAGCGCCGCGCGAGCCGTCCCGGAGTCGAGCGCCCCGAACAGTGTTTCCAGCACCTCGGGCTGAACATTTCTGCGCGCGAGGCCGGCCGACAGTTGCCACAAATCGTTCTGTCCATGGCTGCGCAACAGGGAATCCAACTGGTCTTCCAGTTCGCTCATCGCCAAAGTGTCAGGGGGCGGCTCATTCTGCTGGGCGAGCGAGGCTTCCAATTTGTCGATCTCCGCTTTTTGCGTGGGAGTCAGCTCGCGGCTTCCCAGATCGTGGCTGGCGTCCTTGATGCGTTTCAGAATGTCGCGCAACTGGCTGGCGGCGCGTTTCGCGGCGGACGCTGGATTATTCAGCTCATGAGCGAGCCCGGCGGAAAGTTTTCCGAGCGCCGCCAGACGGTCGCGTTGCTGTTCCCTGCGCGTCGTCTCGCGAACGCGATCGGTCATCATGCCGACGAGGCGCTGGGTAAGCTCGGGCATTCTCTGCACCAGGTCGTGATACTTCGACTCTGGAAATCGCAGGATGCGGCAATCGGTCAAGGCGCGAGCGCCGAACGTGAACGTTTTCATTCTTGAAAAAGGCAGCCGTCCGGTCACCTGGCCGGCTTCGATCGTAATGATCATGGTCTCGCCGCCGATATCGCCGCGCGCCTGGAGCTGGCCTTCCACAAGGACAAACATGGCGTCGGCCGTCTCACCCGGAGTGATCAGCGTGTCACCCGCATGGAAGCGCAATTCCTCGGCCTGGCCGATGAACCATTCGATCTGGTCCTCCGGCAAGTCGGCGAAGACAGGGAAGCGCAGCAGCTCGGAAATTTCAGTCATGGGCATTTGTAGCGCAGGCACTCTTGCCTGCGCGGGTTTTGCAAATCACAGGAACGCGGACGGCGTTTTGGCAGCTTACAAAATCGCACAGGCAAGACTGCCTGTGCTACGCGAATCTCTCTCATTGCACTTTACTCAAATACTGATGGATGAACTGCACAGCCACCGACCCTTCGCCAACTCCGGAAGCCACGCGCTTGACCGAGCCGTGCCGCACGTCGCCGACAGCAAAAATTCCCGGCACATTCGTTTCGAGCAGGAAGGGATCGCGTTCCAGCGTCCAGCCCTTCGGATGCTGGCCACCGGCAAGGAGGTCGGGACCCGTCAAGAGAAAGCCGCGCTCGTCGCGCTCGACCATCCCGGCCAGCCAGTCCGTTCGAGGCAGTGCGCCGATAAAAATAAACACGGAGTTGGCCGGAACGCGCTCGGTCTTGCCGGTATCCGAACACAACACAGAAATTTCCTCGAGGTGCGTTTCGCCGTGCACTTCGGTCACGCCGGCGTGCGCCCAGACTTGAATTTTGGGCGTCTCCTTGATTTGATCGATCAGGTATTGCGACATGGTGCTTGAAAGAGAACTTCCGCGCACGAGGATAAAAACTTTTTCCGCGTACTTGGCAAAATTCATGGCCGCCTGCCCCGCGGAATTTGCGCCGCCCACAACGTAAACTGTTTCTCCAACGCAGGAAATCGCTTCCGTCGCGCCGCCGCCGTAGTAAACGCCCGCGCCCTGCAGGCGATCGATCCCGGGCGCGTCGAGGCGCCGCCACTGCACTCCGGTGGCGATCATCAGCGCGTGGCAGGAAAATTCGCTGCCGTCGGCCAGCTTGATGATGCGGTAGGGGCCCTCGATCCGGACTTCCGATGCTTCCGCCGCCAGAATTTCCACGCCGAATCTTTGCGCCTGCACGACGGCGCGGCGCGCCAGATCGCCGCCGCTGAGCCCTGCCGGAAATCCCAGATAATTTTCGATTCGCGAACTCATGCCCGCCTGCCCGCCCGGCGCTTCGCGCTCGACGATCACGGTGTGCAAGCCTTCCGAAGCTCCATACACGGCGGCGGCGAGGCCCGCGGGCCCTCCGCCAACGATCGCCAGATCGTAGAAATTAGTTTGCGCGCGCGTCCGCAGGCCCACTTTTTGCGCCACTTGCGCGGGATTGCATTCGAGAAGTTTTGTCCCGTCAGGAAAAAGAACGATGGGAAGGCTGGTCGCTTCCGGCCCCAAACTTTCCAGGAGAAGTTTCGTTTCCGGATCGGTCGCGGAAATTTCCGCGTCGATCCACTGGTAGGGGACGTGATTGCGCGCCAGGAAATCGCGCAATTCATAGGAGCGCGGCGACCATCGCGTGCCGAGCACGCGAATTCCGGAGTAGGCCGGATGGTGGGAAGCTTGCCAGTCGCCAAGCAAATCGTCGAGCTGCGGATAAAGATGCTCGGTCGGAGGATCCCACGGCTTCATGAAAAAATAATGGATGCTGGCCTGATTGATCGCGCCGATCGCGGCGGTCGTGTCGGCATAGGCGGTGAGCAGGGCGCGCTTGGCATCGGGATAAATGCGCATGGCCTCCTGCAGGAAGTGCACGCCGTCGATGCGCGGCATGCGCTGGTCGGCCAGCAGCAGCGCCACGTCGTCGCTGCGCAGCTTCAGCTGCTTCAAAAGATCGAGCGCGCCTTCGGGAGATCCGCTGCCAAGCACGCGATAGTCGCCGCCGTACTGCGATCGCAGATCGCGTTCAATCGCCCGCAAAACATCGGCGTCGTCGTCCACGCTGAGCAAGATTGGTTTCGCCATGGTCGGTCTCTATCTCGGTTCGATGATCGAAAATCGAGCTAAGTTCCAAAGCACTCCGGGCCGGTGTCGCTGGATTGGATGCAAGCAGCCTACATTGGTCGCAGAATTATACAGCGGACAAAGAATTTTCGCCCGCAAGTAGCACAGGCACTCTTGCCTGTGCGGTTTTCGCGATCGCAAATAAATCGACGCTGCCCGGGGATAGCGGGGCGGCGTGGCGGGAAGGGGGTGCTTTAGCTGAAAGCGAGTGCTTGGGCTGAAAACGAGTCCCTTTGCTGAAAGCGGCTCCCCTATTTGAAAGCGGATAGTATTGTCTCAGCTTACAAAACCGCACAGGCAAGAGTGCCTGTGCTACCAAACACACGCGCTTTGTGCTACAGTCACGAACGATGACTGTCAATTTCTATCGGCGCAATCTGCCGCATTGGCAACCGGATAACTGCTCGATCTTTGTGACCTGGCGTTTGTATGGCTCCTTGCCGAAGGGCTTCTCGCAGCACCTGCTCAAATTTAGCGGCGAACCCGGAAAGCAGTTTCTTAACGCGGACCGCGTGCTGGACACAGGTTCCAGCGGCCCGCTTTGGCTGAACGATCCTGAAATTGCTCGCAATACGCAACACGCGATCGAGCATGGGGCCGAACTCGGGCATTATGTATTGCGAGCCTACACGATCATGCCCAATCATGTGCACGTCCTTCTCGACCCTCTTGTGCCGCTCGACAAGCTCACCATCGGCATCAAGGGTGTCTCGGCCCGCGCTGCCAACGCCCGACTCGGCCGCAGCGAAATGCGGTTCTGGCAGGACGAATCGTTCGATCATTGGATCCGCGGCCCCGGAGAGTACGCCAAAATCCTCTCCTACATCGAAAACAACGCCGTGAAAGCGCATTTGTGCGCGAACCCCCAGGACTGGCCCTGGTCGAGTGCCCACAAGTAGCACAGGCACTCTTGCCTGTGCGGTTTTGGCAAATGTAGCTACGTCGATCTCCCCAGCTACGTCGATCTCGTACCGGCAGCCCATAACCCCGCACAGGCAAGAGTGCTACTTGTCCCTCCACATCTCAAACAAGTCCTCGATGCGGGCGTCATCTTCCAGCCAGGGGCTGGCCTTGAAGCACATCAGGAAATCAAACGCGGCGTTCAGCTCTGCCTCCGCGTGGTAGAAGCGGGCCAGCGCGCCCCAGGCAAGTTCCTGCTCATCGGGCGTGAGCGCGCCGCTGGCCAGCGCGCGCCCAGCCCGCAGCGCCGCTCGCGAAAGTCCCACATGCTTGTCGGATACATGGCGCAGACGCGCTTCCCGCCAGCGCGCGAAGTCGCGGATAGCGGTCTCGTGCCGCCGCCGGCGCAATTCGCGGCGCAGCATCCCAGTGGCGCATGCTTCAGCTTGCGGGGTTTGGTTAGAAGGACTGCGCCCGCCCTGGCTACCAACCCCCGCAAGCTGAAGCATGCGCCACCGGGGCCCGTAACCCAATTCGCGCGCAAGCTGATAGCGATTCGCTTTCCAACCGCAGCGGAAGCAGTGCGCCACCTCGTCGTTGTAGCCGACCGTGCCGCGCGAGCCTCCCTGGCAGCGCGCACAGTCCGCACGCCTGTCCGTGCGCAGGCGAAATCCTCCCCACGCGAGCAAGTCGCGCAGCGAAGGCGGCAAGGGAGGCATGGCTTGGGTAGCACAGGCACTCTTGCCTGTGCGGTTTTCGCAATCGCGGTTGAAGCGGAGGAACGCTGTGGAAGCCAGGAACACCGTGGAAGCCAGAATCGTCGAAGCCGAGGTGTGCTTACAGCTTACAAAATCGCACAGGCAAGAGCGCCTGTGCTACTGCTGAGAATACCCGTGACGGGGGGTGCGCGTTGGTATACTTCTGCGACAATCATTATAACACTGAAGTCAAGTTCCTTGACTTTCGGGCAGCGGGTGAATTTTTAAGCGAGGGTGGAACTTCCCATGAGGTATTTGTCGACCGAGGCAGCGGCTTTGCGGCCTTCGGAGATGGCCCACACGACGAGCGACTGGCCGCGGCGCATGTCGCCCGCGGCGAAGACGCCGGGGACTGAGCTCATGTAGTCGACGCCGGTGGCGATGTTGCCGCGCGGGTCGAGATTCACGCCGAGCTGTTCGATCATGCCCTGCTTTACGGGGCCGGTAAAACCTAGCGCCAGCAGGACCAGATCGGTTTCCATCATAAATTCCGTGCCGGGCATGGCCTCGAATTTCGGCGGCGGGCCGACGCGCAGGGCGTGCAGCTCTTTCACGTTGCCGTTTGCGTCGCCGGTAAATTTGGCGGTGTTGAGCGCCCAGTCGCGCTTGCCGCCTTCTTCGTGGGCGCTCTCGGTGCGAAGCTGCAAGGGCCACAGAGGCCACGGCGTGCTCGGAGCGCGCTCCAGAGGCGGCATGGGCATGATCTCAAACTGGTGAATGGATTTGGCCTGATGGCGGTGGCAGGTGCCGAGACAATCCGCGCCGGTATCGCCGCCGCCGATGATTACCACGCGTTTTCCGGTGGCCAGAATTTGATTCGGAATCTCGTCGCCAGCGACGACTTTATTTTGTTGCGGCAGAAATTGCATCGCAAAATAAATTCCCTTGAGGTCACGCCCGGGAACGTTGAGGTCGCGCGGATGTTCCGCGCCGCCCGTCAGCACCAGGGCGTCAAATTCCTTGCGCAAATCCTGCGCCGGAATGCTTCCGCCGACGTGAGCGCTCGTGTGGAATTGCACTCCTTCGGCCATCATCTGTTCGAGGCGGCGATCGAGGACGCGCTTTTCCAGCTTGAAATCCGGAATGCCGTAGCGCAGCAGGCCGCCGATGCGGTCCGCTTTTTCAAACACCGTGACGGTGTGGCCCGCGCGATTTAACTGTTGCGCGGCGGCGAGGCCCGACGGCCCGGAACCGACCACGGCGATGCGCTTGCCCGTGCGCGTCTCGGGAAGCTCCGGCTGGATCCAGCCTTCTTCCCAG
The DNA here is from genome assembly GCA_003161495.1 of Acidobacteriota bacterium. Classification (GTDB taxonomy): domain Bacteria; phylum Acidobacteriota; class Terriglobia; order Acidiferrales; family UBA7541; genus Palsa-360. The sequence goes on from PMOP01000381.1 coordinate 11,223, forward strand.
GCGCGATCCACAATGCTTTTTTCGATTAACTTAATCGTAACTGGTGGCTCGTTGATGCCCAG
>PMOP01000435.1:0-3378 GCA_003161495.1 Acidobacteriota bacterium
ACCGGGCCGTCCAGGCGCTGCAGATTGCAATTAATGACAAAAATAATGTTATCCAGATTTTCACGTGACGCCAGGGTAATTGCGCCCAGCGTCTCCGGCTCATCCGTTTCGCCGTCCCCGAGAAACGCCCAGACTTTCGCGTCCGTGCGCGGCTTCAGGCTGCGGTCTTCCAGATAGCGGTTGAACCGCGCCTGGTAAATCGCCATGAGCGGGCTGAGTCCCATGGACACCGTGGGATATTCCCAGAAGTCCGGCATCAGCCACGGGTGCGGGTAAGACGACAACCCGCCGCCTTCGCGAAGTTCGCGCCGGAAGTTTTCCAGTTGCTTCATGGACAGGCGGCCCTCGAGAAACGCGCGGGCATATACTCCGGGCGAAGCATGTCCCTGCAGGTAAACCGTGTCGCCCTCAAATTCTTCGGTGCGTCCGCGGAAGAAGTGATTGAAGCCGACTTCAAACAGCGTCGCGGCCGACGCATAAGTAGAAATGTGTCCGCCAATGCTGTGATCGACGCGGTTGGCGCGAACCACCATGGCCAACGCGTTCCATCGCACCAGGCTCTTGATGCGCCGCTCGATTTCCTGGTCGCCGGGAAAGATTCCCTGTTTTTCAGCGGAAATTGTGTTCAGGTAGGGAGTGTTCGCGGTGAAGGGAAGAGCGATGCCGAGGGATTGAGCGTGTGCGCGAAGCCGGTCCAGCAAAGTGATGGCGGATTCCTGTCCTTCTTCGCGTACCACTTCGTTGAAGGATTCCACCCACTCTTGTACTTCCAGCGGGTCCATGCCTAATACGTTTACGTCGGTGTCTCTATCCATGTTCCCTTGCTCCCATGCTCTATTGGCGGCTAAGCATACAGTTTACGCCTGAACGCACGCTGGCGCAAAAAATCCGCGCGCCATTTCAAATTTCGGCTGACAAGGCGACGTGGCTTGTAAGCGGCTGGCGCGACCGGTTGGCGCCGAATCTGCTGCGCCGGAACACTTTCCTTTGGCGCTCATCCCGGCCCAAGCAGCGCCAGGTGTGGCCGCCGCGGAAGAAATCCTTGTGCCGAAGGACGGCAGTATCTTAGCAGGTCCGGCAAATCCTGCAATTGCATTTCGTGTTCGGCATTTACGTAGCGCCGGCATCCTGCCGGCAGTTTTTGAATTTGAGAATAAGCAGCGAATACCGGCGGGACGCCGGCGCTACGAAAACCAGCGTACGCCGCCCTTGATTAATTCCGCCCGGCCGTAAGAGCGGGAGCAGGGTAATCGGGAAGCTTCTCATTGGTGTTGTCTGCGCGCTTGACCTCGAGCTCGTCAAACATCACCGATGGCGCCACGATGGTCATAAACGGCAAGCCGGTCCGGTTGCTTACAAGCGGATCGTCTCCGGCGGCGACCAGATCGCTGCGCAACGCTCGAATGTCCAGCTCGTTGAAAACCGCACCGCGCACAAGCTCTTCGCGCCCATCGTCGGTCCAAACGCGGTAGAGCATGCGCGGCGCAAGGCGCGGCCCGAGCGTATCGACGTAATACCCGTACTTCAATCCGCGAGCGCGGCATTCGTCCAGAAGCTGTTTCTTCAGTTCCTCCCGCGTGCTGGTCTTCGACGCGCGAAAAAATAAATTCCCGGGAGCAGGCGCCGTGTTGCCGCTGCCCGAAGCGCGGCCATGCCCATTGGAAGCCGGGAAATCGCGAATCGGCACTCGTCCGATTAAATAGTTCACCAGAGTTCCCTTATCCACCACAGTGACAGGAGCGGCGCGTACGCCCTCGTCGTCGACCTTATAGCTGCCGCCGAGGCCGCGCCCGCCAAAAATATCCACGGTCGGATCGTCCACCACGGAAATGAAATCGGGAAGCACGCGAGCCTTCCAACTGCTGGCAAACGCGCCGACGGTTCGCGCGGGACGGCCCGGCGCGGGCCTTCGCCCCAACACGTTCGGCACGATCAAATCGAAAAACATGTCGGTAGCGGCATCGTTTGAAAATAAGACTGGGCCGCGATATTCCTCGTCCACGATGGGAGCCTCGCGCAAGGTTTTCATGTCGCTGACCAATTTGACCGCATCCTTCTGGAATTCCTCTGGGGAAGGAAGCTCTTCGATGTGGCTGGATGTGAATTGTGGCGAGCGTTCCAGCCTCATGCCGTCGTGCGCCTGTTCGCTAGCGGTCATCACAATCTGGTAATGCGACGAGCCATTGCGCGTGATCGTGCCTTCCGTGTTCACAAAATATTGCGAGAGCACGGTGAAATTCAAGCTGGCCACGAAGGCTTGAATCTGCGGGTCGTTCTTGTACACGCCGGTCGCGGTCTCCAGCATTTTCGTCCACTTGGCTGGATCCACGTCCAGCTTTGCCACCGGCCCGATCGAGACGGCGGGTTCAGCCTTGGCGAAATCGTCCACGGGCTGATCGACGTTGAGCTGCTTGAGCATCGCTTTCTTGTTGGAGAACGCTTCGCTCGCGCGTTTATAGGCCTGGTCAGTCGCCAGCCACACGACGTGGCGGATGGCCAGTTCGTCGTTGTCCAGCGGAAGAATGTCGCTGATTCCCTGGCCGGCATTGATGAAACTGTCGACCTTGTAATCGCCGAGACGCACGACCGCCCGGATCAATCGCAATCGCGTCCTGTTCTGCTCGCGCAGCGCGCCAAAGGCGGCGCTGGCATCGAATTGGTCCACGTCGAAAACGCGATACTCGATGTAAAACGGCGAATCGACATTCTCCATCTTCAGTTGCGTTTTCGAGCGAGCGAGTTCCGCCTGAAGCGCGCGCAGAATGGGATCGGAAGCGGCGTCGGCGGGCATTTGCTTTTGCTGCGCGGCAGCGCCAATGGGCAAGATCGCCAGGAAAACGGAGAGAATTGCGCTCAAGCGCCACGCGGGGACACGCAGGGAAATTTTCATCGCGCACTTCCCGCTGGCGATGTAGTCGCCGAACTTCCCGACATCTCTTCAAATCCCGGCGCGGGCAATATCGGCGGACGCTCGCGCGAGGCGCTGCGTTTTTGTACTTCCATTTCGCTGAAGAGCATCGCGGGCGCCGAAGCCGAAACCGGCACGCTGCCGGACTCTGCGCCACAGATGCCGTTGAAAACTTCCGTCTTGTCGCCCGTCAATAAAATTCGATTCAGTGACGCGAGGGGAGTGCCGACAATATCGACGCCGCGCACCAGTTGATCCGGCCGGCCATCGGGATACACGCGCCACACGATCACGGGAAGCACTTGAAAAGCCTGCGGAAGTTCGCGCGTCGTCAGCGTGAATCCGCCTTGCACGTCCTCGAAGTAGAGTCCGTACGGTTTTCCCTGCTTCTTGACTTCGTCAATGAGCTGCGCGCGCATTTCGGAATCCTTCACGGCCTTGGTCGATTGCACGATCAAGTTTCCCTGGCG
>PMOP01000435.1:3422-3727 GCA_003161495.1 Acidobacteriota bacterium
TCATCGTGCGAATAAGTGCCCGAAAGAGGCACGCCGTTAATCGTTTCCAATGTCGGATCGTCGTACACGCTCAGAAACGCGGGCAGCACAGGCTCATTCACTTTTTTCGTGAATGTCTGTCCTTCCGTCTCGCCTCTCTGGCGATGGCCTTCGAGGCGATGCCCCAGCACTTCGTGGAAGAAGACGGCGGCCGCTCGCCCCGAAAGCAGCGCCGGGCCGTCGAACGGCTCGGCCAGCGGGGCTACACGTAAGGCCTTCAAGTCTGTCGCCATTTTTTCTTCTTTGGCGGTCAGCTCTTGTTCCGA
>PMOP01000051.1:0-158 GCA_003161495.1 Acidobacteriota bacterium
ATGCAGTGCGCGACGATCGAATATGCCCGCGACGTATCGGGACTGGCCGGCGCGGACAGCACCGAGTTTGAACCGCAAACACCGCACCGGGTGATTTACAAACTGCGCGAACTGCTGGGCGTGGACGAAATGGGAGGCACCATGCGGCTCGGCGCGTG
>PMOP01000051.1:289-7773 GCA_003161495.1 Acidobacteriota bacterium
GGAGCGGCGCACGCGCACCAGCAGCGCGATCTCGGCACTGCGTCTGGGAATTCAGCGGCCATCTCCATGTCGGCGAAACCTTCAACATCCAATTAGTCTGTTTAGATTTTAGTGGCGCAGGCTTCAGCCTGTGGGGTTTAGGGCTTGCTTGAACTAAACCCCACAGGCTGAAGCCTGCGCCACTTTTAACGTAGGAGACTCTTGCCTGCGATTGGGTCCAGGATTTCTTTTTCCGCCGGCTTAGATTTCTTTTCTCTGAAGCGGATCGGCGCGGCTTCCGTCTTCTGGAGCAGCCAAAGCAGCGGCAGAAGGATCAGCATCGCCAACGCGAAAAATACGAATCCGCCGTCATGATGCAGGCGGCCGGTGAGGAAGCTGGGGTCGACGCGCACGGCCAGCAAAGTCAGCGTAGCGATGCGGACTCCGTTCTTGATAATCAAGACGGGGACAGCGGCGACAAGCAATGCCGCGCGCCGCCAATTCGCTCGCAGAAAAAGATGTCCCGCGAGCAGGCACGTGATCAGCAACGCCTGCGTGGAGCGAATGCCGCTGCATTCCTTGGCCACTTCAATCGAGACCTGCGGCAAGATGAAAATCAGTCCACGGCGCAAAATTGGAATGCCGCTCAAATGAAAAATCCATTCCGCGACATCGGCGGAACCGACTTGCAGCCACGCGATGAACCGGTCCAATAAAAAAACAGGCAGGGGCACCATTAACAGCAAGAACAAAAGAGGGAAGAGCCCGGCGTTAAAAGCCCGCGCGCCATAAAAAAACAGGAAGCCGGCCCAGAGCAAGCACAAAAAACCGAGAATGTAAAAGCCCGGCCAATCGCTTCCGGCAAACAGCGACGCTTGCTTCCAGCCAATTGCGCTGAGCAAAATGCCGACAGCGAATAGGACGCCGGCGCCCGCGCGGTTGCGCCCCTCATTCTGGAAAATGCGTTCCCGCTCCATCCACAACAGGAAAATGCTTATGATGGGAACGATCAGGATGTGCGAATAAGTATCGGAGTCCAGGGCCATTTGCATCAAGCTGCGCAGTGGAGCTTGGAAAGCCGCGACACACGCCACGACGCAGGCGGCAAACCAATAGTTCCTGTGCGCCTGCGATTCCGGGATTGTGAAGGAAGCGTTCATCCGCCGGCATTCTCGCTGAGCGCTTTGTGAATTTCGGCCGCCAGTTCCGTTGACGGATGCAATTCCAGCGCGCGCTTCCACTCCTGCTTAGCCCCGGCGGAATCGTTTGTTTTTTGGTAGGCCAGGCCCAGGTGATAGTGATAGGTGGGATTTTCCGGTGACTCTTTTGTGGCCGCCTGCAGCGCCGTGACCGCCGATGGAAAAACGCCCTGATAATAATAAGCCCATCCCAAAGTGTCGGCAGTGCTTCCCAGATTCGGCAGACCCTTTCGCGCGGTCTGCGCCATGGAAACGGCGGCGGCTTTATCTCCGCCATGCTGGATCAGCAGATACGCCAGATTGTTTGCGATTGCGGGATCGTCCGGCTTGATCTGCAGCGCCTGCTGATAAAGCGTTTCCGCCTGCTGCCAATTTCCGCGGTCTTCCAGCAAGCTGCCGTAGGCGAGGTGCAGGCGGACGTCGCGCGGATTTTTCTGCATCGCCAGCTGGTAATCGGCGATGGCCTGATCGGCGGCGCCTCGCCGCGTGTATAGTTGCGCCAGCACGAGAAAGGCGTTTACGTTATTGGGATTAAGTTCGGCCGCTTTTTGCAGCGCGCTTTCCGCGCCGCTCATATCTTTTGCATCCACGAGCAAGCTGCCCAGCAACATGTAAAACTCGCTGTTGTTCGGGGATTTGGCGATCTGCTCGTGGACCGCGGCCAAAGCCTTGGCCGGCTGTTTCAGTTGCAGGTCCAAAAGCACCAGCCCCTTCAACGCGTCGACGGAGTTGGGTTCCTTCGCGAGAGCTTGTTGCAGCAGCATTTCCGCGTCTGCCGGGCGTTGCTGCACCATGCGCAATTGCGCCATTTCGATGTAGCCAGAGGGATCTGCGGGACCGAGTTCCATCGCTCTGCTGAAGTTCATCTCCGCAACAGCCTGATCGCCGCGCGCGACCCGCTCCATTCCTCGATAGACATAGCCAAGCGGGGAGCGCGGCTGCGCCTGGATCAACTGGTTGCCGATCTCGCCCAGCCAGCTCCAATCGTTCCGCGAAATTGCCATTGAAGCCAGCACGCGTTGCGCGTCCGTGAGCGACGGCGCGAGGCGCGCCGCGGTGCGCCATTCGCTTTCGGCTTGCTGCGCCATGCCGGTTTGGCTGTAGGCAACGCCCAAGTAGAAGTGGCCCACGGCGTTGTCCGGCGCACTCTTCACGGCATCCTGCAACGCGAAGACGGCTTCGTTCGGGTGGCCGTTGCGTAACAGGATTTGCCCGTGGATGATGGACGCTTCGAGATCTCCGGAATTGTCTTTCAGGATCTGGTCGTTCAGGGTATTGGCTTCGTCCGTGCGATTCTGCGACATGAGGAGCTGAATGTAGGTTCTCTTCACGCCCAGATCTTTGGGATGCGCCGCTGAAAGCGAAGAGAATTCCGCCAGGGCTTTCTGCGAATCTCCTATGCCAATGTAATAGTCACCGAGCATGCGATACCCGCGGGGATCGTCGCCCACCGCACTCTTTCCGTCCGCCACGGTGCGCTCGGCATCCGCCTTGCGGTTGCTGGCCAGATAGAAGCGAGCCAGCGCGCCACGAGCCGCCGGATTTTGCGGGGCGGCCGCAACCGCCGCGGTGTATTGCTGCTCCGCCTCCGGCCCGCGTCCCTGCTGCTGATAAAAATCACCCAGGAGAAGGCGCGCAGGAAGGAAACCGGGGTTCACGGAAATGGCCTTTTGAAAACTGGCTTCCGCCTCCGTCAACTTTTTCGCTTTAAGTTGAATCAGTCCCAGGGCTAAATATCCTTCGGAACGGCCTGGAGCATTCTGAATCGCTTTCTGAATTTCATCCGTTGCAAGATCACTGTTTCCGAGCGCTGCGTCCGCGTTGGCCAGATCCAATTGCGCGTCGAAACTTTCCGGCTTCACTGCCAGCGCCGCCGCGGCCCGGTCATGCGCCTCTTGCGACTTGCCCGCGGCCAACAGAAGTTTGGCGAGGTCTGTCAGCGCGTCCGCATTCTGGGGTTGCAGATTGAGGGTAAGGAGAAGTTCTTGATACGCGCTACTCCAGGCGGATTCTCCAAGGTAGCATTGCGCCAGTTGGTAATGCGCTTCCGCAAAACGCTGGTCGATTTGAATGGCGTTTTCAAAATCGATGGCGGCTTCGCGATATTTTTCCGCTTTCAGATATTGCATGCCGTCATTGAAATATTTCTGTTTTTTTACATTCGGATCGCGCGAAGAACAGCCCGAAAGCAGCGCTGCCGCAACAGCGCACGGAATCCACAAATGAATCCAAGCTCGTTTCCAGTAGGGGTTTCGACTTTGCGCCATAGGGAACAGGGTTTCCATTCTGGTCTTCCGGGGAAGGCAACAAAATTTACATGCCCGGTTCGGTATTTTTTTCGGCCCCAGGGCTCGATCGGACAGACATTTCCTTCCCGTAGAGTGTCTGATGGAGGCGCACGGATTCGATTGCGACGCTTTAGAAATGAGAATGAACTGTCAGGAGTAGAATGCTACGGATGTTGGGCGAATATCAAGTGGCTGAGTTCAAAACGCCACCTTGCGGCGAGTTTTTTATCCTCCAGATCAAATTTTGCGAGTGTTTCAGAGCTGAACAAGCCAAGGCGTCCCGAGGGACGCCCTGGCTTGGCAAGATCAGGCGGCGCTGCGTCTTAACTTTTACTTAGGATACTGGCTCGGCCTTGCGGCGCCCGCCGGCTACGATGAAGAGCCCAATCAGGCCGCAAACCAGCAGGGCAAGCGATCCGGGCTCGGGAACCTTGGTCGTCGTTCCCTTGTCTCCCTTGTCGCCATCATGCTTCCATTCGTTGCTTTTGCCCTTCTCATGTTCCCACGACCCGCCTCCATCGTAATCACCATGGAGAACTACGCCTGATAGCGTACTGGTCTGGTGGAGCAGGTCCTGGGTGTGAACGCCGAGAGGAAGATTATCCGCTTGTGCCTGTTGCACCGGCAGAACCATAAGGAACAAGGCGGCCAAAACGATCGTGATGGCCATTGCATTTTTTCTCAGAAAAGCTGTTGGCATATATTCTTTCCCCCTTTGATGTCTTCCTCGCGTCCCCAATTTAATTTAAGCGCAATTGTAGCGCCATAGGAGGAACCCTGTATCCAGCCTGTATTCTGTACCTGACACGCTTTTGATTCATGACTGTACGCATATATTTGCACTTTTGTGGAAGGACATTTTCTCGTGGCGTTGCCTTCAGTCCATGAGTTTGCGTTGCAGCTAGATCACGCTTTCACCAGCGAAACCCACAGGCTGAAGCCTGCGCCACTAAACACCTACTTCTCAATCCGTTGCAAAACTTGCGTGTCCCGCATACGCTAGAGTCGGTTTCATCGTTCAAATGGGAACACTGATGCAAATGGCGAAAGAAATTTCGATGGGAAGCGTCCGAATCGGCGGCAACCAACCGCTGTTTTTAATCGCGGGACCGTGCGTGATTGAAAGCGAAGAGCACGCCTTGCTGATGGCGGAACGCCTCGTGGAAATCGCTGCGCATGCCAAGGTGCCGTTTGTTTTTAAGGCTTCTTATGACAAGGCCAATCGCTCTTCGGAGCAATCGTATCGAGGCCCGGGGCTTGCGGAAGGTTTGCGCATCTTGAAGAAAATTAAGGAGCGCTTTGCGGTGCCGATTCTCACCGATATACATGATTCGTCGCAGGCGGCGCCCGTGGCGGAAGTTGCGGACGTGCTGCAAATTCCCGCGTTTCTTTCGCGGCAGACGGATTTGCTGGTGGCTGCCGGAAAGACGGGCCGCGTGGTGAACCTGAAAAAGGGACAATTTCTTTCGCCATGGGAAATGGTCAACGCGGTGGAGAAAGTCGCAAAGACCGGCAACGATCGAATTTTTCTTACGGAACGCGGCGCTTCCTTTGGATATCAAAATCTCGTCGTCGATATGCGCTCCTTCCCGATCCTGCGAAAGACGGGCTGTCCCGTGGTCTTCGACGTGACGCATTCCGTGCAGTTGCCCGGCGGAGAAGGAAAGTCCAGCGGAGGGCAACCCGAATTCATCGAGCCGCTTGCTCGCGCCGGGACGGCTGTCGGCGTCGACGGAATTTTTCTGGAAGTTCACGAAAACCCGGGAAAAGCTCTTTCGGATGGAACAAACGCTTTGCCGCTGGCGGAATTGCCCGCGCTGCTTGGAAAACTTAAACAAATTGCCGCGCTGGTTCGCGGCTGGAGCGTGCAGTGAGTCTTGATACGGCGAGGCGCGTGTTGCGCATCGAATCCGAAGCGCTCACCGAGCTGCTGCAAAGGCTCGACGCGAGTTTCGAGCGCGCCGTGGAACTTTTGCTGGGCTGCAAGGGACGCGTGGTTGTGATTGGCATGGGCAAGTCGGGCTTGATCGGCAGAAAAATCGCCGCGACATTTTCGAGCACGGGCACGCCTTCGGTTTTTCTGCACCCGGCGGAAGCGGTACACGGCGATCTGGGAATGCTGATGCGCGAGGACGTGGTGCTCGCGGTGAGCTATGGCGGCGAAACCGAGGAAATCGCGGCGCTGCTGGAAACCATCAAGCGGCTGGGATTACGCATGATCGCGCTCACTGGCCATCCGCAATCCACGATTGGGGCGGCGAGCGACGTGACGCTGGATGTAAGCGTCAAGGAAGAAGCGTGCTCGCTGAATCTCGCGCCGACGGCTTCGACAACTGCGGCCATGGCTATGGGCGACGCGCTGGCTGTTTCGTTGCTCGATCGCCGAGGGTTCAGTCCAGGAGATTTCGCCGCGCTTCATCCGGGCGGGAGGCTTGGCAAAAAGCTCTTGCGCGTTGAGAATCTGATGCACTCGGGAGACGCGCTGCCGTGCGTTCCGATCACCGCGAAAATGCCGGACGTCATCTATGAAATCAGCAAGAAGGGATTGGGAATGACGACGGTGGTGGACGGCGAGGGCCGCCTGGCGGGAATTTTGACCGATGGCGACTTGCGGCGATTGATGCAGCAGCGGGGAGCCGCCACGATGGATCTCGTGGTCGGGGATTGCATGAACAAGTTGCCGCAAACGCTTGCGCCGGGCGAGCTGGCCGGCAGCGCGCTGCGCATTATGGAGGAGCGGCACATCACGAGTCTCGTGGTGATGGACGCCGCGCGAAAGCCGCTCGGCGTGGTCCACCTGCACGATCTGTGGACGCTGGAACTTTTCTAAATGTGCCCGTAAGTTTCAGGTTTTGGTTTTCTCATTTTTTCTCTGTGTTCTCTGTGTTAAAGATTTTTCCGATGGAACGTCAAAACCATTAACACAGAGTTCACAGAGAAAACCGAGGACACGGAGAGATTTTGAATCTGGTCGATTACGATGCCAAAAAAGAAAACGAGTTCAAGATCGACATCAGCTCTCACAGCACGGGCGAAAAAAATTCGAGTGCTGCTCATGGACGTGGACGGCGTATTGACCGATGGCCGCATCTGGCTGCTCTCGCGCCGCGACGGCACGGCCAGCGAGATCAAGGGATTCAGCGCCTATGACGGAGCCGGATTAAAGCTCGCGCGCGCCGCTGGACTTCGCACCGGCGTCATTACCGGCAGGGAATCGAGCGCCGTCGCGCAGCGGGCCAGGGAATGCGAAATCGAATTTGTGTATCAGCACCGCGCCACAAAAATCGGCGCCCTCGAGGAAATTTTGCAGACGACCGGGGCGGGCGCGAGTGAAGTTGCCTACGTGGGCGACGATCTGCCGGACATTCCCGTGATGCAGCGAGTGGGACTTGCCGTGGCAGTTGCCAACGCCGTTCCGGAAGTGAAGCGGGCCGCGCATTTCGTCACTTCGCGTTCCGGAGGGGATGGCGCGGTTCGCGAAGTGATCGAGCTGATCGTCAAGGCGCAAGGGAAGTGGGCCGCCGCGTATCGAGACGCCAAAGCGTAGAGCAGTTTGTGGCGCCGGCGTCTCGCCGGCGATTTTTTTCCAGCCTTCACCATCGCAAAAACCGCCGACGGGACGCCGGCGCCACAATTCCTTTCGCAGAAATCTTCTCCGAATAGTACTTTCGTACTACCACTTCTTTATCCATCCAGCGCAACTCTATTCCCGCTTCCGTGTTTGACATGGTGCTGGCCGGAATTTTTGCACAGTCTCCGGGGGACTGGCGCATGGATGTCCGGCTTAGGTCCATACAAACGAGTGGAGACCTCCGAGTCTTCGCAGGAGACGAAAATGAATTCCAAATTATCCCGCATTTTCCCGGGGCTTTTGATGGCAGCATTGCCGGTTTTTTCCGTCGCATGCGGTACCAGCTCCAGTGCCAGTCTGGGCTCAGGTGGAGGGGGAACGCAGAGTGGCAGCGTGAACATGATGGTGAGCGACGCCTCCACGGAAGACTGGGCCACGATCGGCGTT
>PMOP01000420.1:0-1306 GCA_003161495.1 Acidobacteriota bacterium
TTGAGCAGCGCGTCGTCCACGGTGTGTCCAGGCTCGGGATGAAGCACCAGCACGAGTTGTTCGCCGGTCATGGTGTGTTGCGGCCAGATATAGTTTGCCGCGAAAACACAAAACTCTTTCACCGCGATGCCCTCGAAATTATTTTCGATGTCTTCGGGATAAATATTTTTTCCTTCGGCGGTGACAATCATGTTTTTCTTGCGGCCGGAAAGTTGCAGATGTCCTGTTGAGTCAACCCGGCCGAGGTCGCCGGTCATGAGCCAGCCGTTCACGATGGTTTCCGCCGTCATGGCGGGGTCGTCGAGATAATGCGACATTACGGTCTTGCTGCGCACGGCCACTTCGCCAATTCCGTCCGCGTCCGGCTCGGTGATGCGAATTTCCATTCCGCGCACAGGCTTGCCAACGGTGTCCGGGCGAAAGGGCCGAAGATCGTTCAGCGTGATGGCGGTGCACGCTTCCGTGCAACCGTAGCCGTTGTAAATGGGAATTCCGATATCGTGAAAAAATTCAATCGTGGCGGCTTCGGTGAACGCGCCGCCGACGAGCAGCGCTTGCAGTCCGCCGCCGAACGCTTTGTGAATGTCCTTCAACAGGAGGCGGCTCAGGCCGGGGCGCGGCTTTCCACGCGTGAGCGCGCGATTCACGCCGATCAGTGCGTCCAGTATTTTGCGTTTCGCCGGCGGAAGCGCCGCGAATTTCTCGCGCAAGCCCCGTTGCAGATTTTTCAGGATTAACGGCACGACGGCCATGTAAGTGATTTTGTATTTCGTAAAAGCTTCGCGGATGAATTCCGGCCGCAAAGTACGGAGATGAACGACCGTGCCTCCGCCGGTAAACGGCATGAGGAAGCCGCCCATGAAATCGATCGCATGATTCGTGGGGATGATGCTCAAATAGCGCGCGCCGGGCCAGAATGGAAAAACCGGAATCACTGCCGCGCATTGTTCAAGATAGTTGTCGTGCGTCAGCACGCAACCTCTGGGATGGCCCCCCGTGCCGGACGAATATACGATGCAAGCTGTGTCCTTTCTCGTGCGCGGCCGGAATTCGGGCGCGCGCATCCCGCGAAATTCTTCCCAGCGCAGGCCCCCCGCGAGATCGGCATTCGGTGGCGCTTCCGTCACGAGCACCGTGTGCAGTTTATGGTCGCGAAATGCGGGCGCTTGCGTGATGGCGCGCCAGAGCAGGTACTCGACAAAAAGGATTTGCGCTTTAGAGTGCGCGAGCAATTGAAGATGTTCGGCGGCGGAGAGTTTGTAATCGAGCGGAACGAGAACTCCGCCCGCGAAAAATACGGCGTAAG
>PMOP01000420.1:1322-5816 GCA_003161495.1 Acidobacteriota bacterium
TCGGGCCAATGTTCGAGCGCATCGCGCAGCGCCGCTCCGAGCGAATCGTATTTCGCCAAATCAAGCATCAGATTTGCCACAAAAAACCACAGAGGCAGAGAGAAGCAAGATTATATGAGGATTTCGCTGGGTGAATCGTTTTATTCCGCGTGGTGTTCAGAGCCTTGCCTGGATGCGTTCAGCGAGCGTGTGAAAATCGCTGACGCCCTGGACCTCGTAATCCGGAAGCTCCACGCCGAAATGATTTTCGAGACGCGTGAGCAGTTCGAGCGCCTGCAGGCTGTCGATTCCGAGCTTCTTGTAGAAATCGTCGCCCGCCTGAAGTTCGGCGCGTGGAAATTTGAAATGGGTCGCGGCAAGATTCAGGATTTCGTCCGTTGTTTGTTCGATTGTTTTCATGATCGCGTTTATTTTACAGGAATCATGCGCCCGCTGGCTATTCAAGGCAGATACGGGTGCGGGCCAGCGTTTTCGACGAATTTGCGCAGGCCATCCATGACGGCGGGGCGCATGAAAAGCTCGCAGAAAATATCGATTTCGCGGCGCAGTTCTTCCGCGGGCAGCGGCTTGATGAAGCGCTTTGCGGCGGCGGCCGTGGTCCGGTCGAATTTTGTTGTCTGCGCAGCGGTCGAGCGCGCGAGGCGCAGTGCTTCGCCTTCCGCGGCCAATTGGCTTACGAGGCCTACGGAAAGCGCCTTGGTCGCATTGATGCTGCGCCCGGTGAGCAGGAGATCGCGCACCACGGCGTTGCCGATGTCGCGCTTCAGGCGCGGAATTCCGCCGAAGCCGGGGATGAGTCCGAGTCGCAATTCCGGAAAACAGAAACGCGCCATCTTATCCGCGATGATCAGATCACACACAAGCGCCAGCTCGAATCCGCCGCCGAAACATACCCCGTGAACGGCCGCGATCGTCGTGAGCGGCGAAGTGTCCAGCCGGTTGAGCACGGCATGAATTCGGTTAAGGAATGCACGGACTCCTTTTGCGGCGGAGGACGCGTCCATTTGTTGCGCTCCTTCAAATAGTTCGCGCAAGTCCGCGCCGGCTGAAAAGCCCGCTTTCTGCTCGCTGAATAGAATGAGCGCGCTGGCCTTCGATTCAAGCTCAGGGAGCGAGGCGGCTAACCGTTCCAAATCCTCGAGCATCGCGAGACCAATTTCGTTAGCCGATGGACGATTGAGCGCAAGCTCGACGACACCGTCGGACAGCCGCCACGAGAGCGTTTTTCCTTTGTAGTTGTCCATGCGTTCAGTCTTCCGTGATGAGATACAAAAACGCACTTACTCTTGCTTGGCGTACATCCGCTCAATCTCCGCCGCAAAATGCGCGGTTATGGTATCGCGCCGCAATTTTCCGTTGGCCGTGAGCAATCCATTCTCGATGGTAAACAATTCCTGCGCTACGTGATACCTGCGAATCTTGCGGTAGTGCGGCAGCGGGGAATTCACCCGCTCCAAATGCGAATCAATCTCCGCGCTAGGTACCGCGCCCGTGATGATGGCAGCGAGAAAACTGCGGCCATTTCCGACCAGCATCACGTGCTGCGCCCCGGGAACTGCGCGAAATAATTCTTCCTCGATCGGTTCCGGCGCAATGTTATGCCCGGAGTTGAGGATGATCAGGTTTTTCAGTCTCCCCGTAATGCGCCAATTTCCGTTCGCATCCACATCGCCCTGGTCGCCGGTATGGAACCATCCATCGCGCAGCACCGCGGCCGTTTGCTCGGGGCGGCGCCAGTAGCCCGGAAAAATATTGGGACCTCGGACGACGATTTCGCTGTCCTCTCCGATTTTCATTTCGATGCCCGGAATGGCGGGGCCGACGCGCCCCGGCTCGACACGATTCGGATCGTCCATCGTGCAAATCGCCGTGGTTTCCGTGAGGCCGTAAACCTGAAGCACGCGAATGCCGAGCATCATGAAAAATAGCTGTGTTTCGCGGGCGAGAGGCGCCGAACCGCAAATAAGCGCGCGAAGATTCGGCCCCAATCGTTTACGAATGGAGGGAAAAATCACTAGGCCGGCGAGTCCCAGCCAGAAAAAATCCCACGTTTGCGGCGCCTTGTCATTCAGCCGCAGCCACGCAGCAGTCGCGCGTTGAAATATCCCTGCAATTGCGCCGCCGCGTTTGCGTATATTGTCTCCGACGCCGGCGCGAATTCGCTCGAGCAGCGTGGGCACATTCAGAAAATAGTCGGGTGCAGCGACACCGATTTCCTCGGCAAGTTTCGTAAGATCCACCGACATCGTAAGCGTGCTCGTTCTCGACAGGCACGACAGCAGCAGGATCCACGACCCGGCAAAACTAAACGGCAAGTAATGAAACACGCGATCCGGCTCCGTGCGCGGTCCCATCAATTCGTCGAGGCGCGAATTCGTGCACGCAAGCATGTGATCGAGATTGCTTACCGTCAGCATCACGCCTTTGGCTTCGCCCGAAGTTCCTGACGTGTACAGAATAGCGACCGTGTCCTGCGTCGAAAGCGTTACGGGCGGGACGGGCGCGGCGGAGGCAGAGGGCGACTTGCTGGCGAAAAGTTCCTCGAACAACACAAACCGCGGCGCATCGGGCCACGCCGCCGAAATCGCATCGCGTAGCGCCGCATCGCCGCAACAAATCAAGCCGGGCGCGGCGTCGCGTAGCATCGCGGCGAGTTCGCCAGCGGCTTGGCGAGCGTACATCGGAACGGCAATGAGCCCCTCCGCAATGATCGCAAGATCCAGCGCGGCCCAGCGGATGCTGTTCGGAGCCACCAGCGCGCAGCGGTCTCCTTTCGCTAGGCCGGAAGCGCGCAAGAAGGCGCGCGCGACGGCGATTTGAGCCAACAAATCCGAACCCGTCGCGGTTCGATCGCCGCTTATGCGCGCCTCGGCCAAAACCGCGCGGTCCGCGGCTTGCTGCAATCGCGAGAAAATGTTTTCAAGGAAGTTCATGGTGTTCAGTGGCGCAGGCTTCAGCCTGTGGGGTTTGATAGTGGCAAGTCGCGAGGTCCTCGCAACCAAACCCCACAGGCTGAAGCCTGCGCCACAAAATTCTAATGCGAATTGTCAGCTTAATCTCCGGCTGCTGCCGCTGCTGCGCCTTCGTACGTGTTGAGCAGTCTCTCTAAATTCGGGCTGAGCGCAGGCAAATATTCTTCCCAACCGCGCACGCCTGAGCGCACCGGGAATTCCGGATATTGCTGATGCACCGCGCGCTCCAGGTATACGCCCATACGCGCCATGGTTTTTAAATTACGAACGACGGAGTGAGCCACGCCGTCACGAACGGCGCCCGCTTCCGCCGCCAGGCGCTCCAGGACGCCGATAAGTTTTTCTCCGAGATCCGGGTCGTCCACCGTAAGGAGCAAATGTTCGTGGCCGCGTTCGCGCAGCAGATTGCGAATGCGCTCATCCATCGTGACTCCCGCCGATGGCACGAGCGCGGGCATCGAAGTGACCATGGCGTGATAGCGCGAGGAGACCATCAGGCTGGACCAGCGCAGAATGCTTACGATCTGATACATGTCGTAATGATCGGAGCTGAACACTGGCGCGCCGCCGAGTTGCGGAGCGAGTTCATCGCACGCCCGCGTATCCAGACTTTCCATGGCGACAAGAACGAGGAATACGCGATGCTTGCTGCGGAACGCTTTCACGCCATGCGCCAGCGCGGCCAGATATTGTTTATACGCGGCATCCACAGCACGGCCCGATTTGTGAAAATAAATTGTGCGGTAGTGGCTTTCTTTGTATGCGCCAAAGGCGTGCGCCAGGAATTTCGGCGTGGACGGCGTTACCGGCCACCAGAATGGATTAATCGGGCAGACCGTCAGCACCGGAGTGTCGCCGTCCCACCCGGCATCGATCAACGCTTTTCTTCCATATTCAGGAGGATGCGGCTCGAAAGTCCAGGCGGTATCCGTGCCGGCTTCGCTCGCCACGCCCAGCTTGCTGAGCACCGCCTGCGATTCCTCATTGCGCGTGATAATCATGGAGCGGCGGCAATATCGCGCGCACATTTTCTCAAGCATCGGGTTCATGTATCCCGCTTCGGCGCCATAGCCAACAGACAATTTATTTTCAGCCGCGGCAATTCCCAGCGCTCCGATGAACATGGTGGTGAGCGCATCCGCGAATTTACTTTTGAACATCGATCCTTCGCAGGCGATCACGCCGTGCTGCGGCCTCACTTCGCGGAATAGAAACGGTGGATAAATATCCGGAAGAAATACCTGGCGCGCATCGCCAAAATAGCCGCAGCTCCAATCCAGATTCTGGGACATCACGCTGAGAGCGAGATTTTCTTCGCCCAGGACGCGCCGAACCTGCCGCAGCATTTCCTCGACGCGAACGTCCGAACCGGTGTTGCGCGTGCCGTTATATCCCGCGAAGAGAAGCTTCAGTTTCTCGCCGGGCTGCCATGGATGCCCCGCGCCAAATTTCCAAAGCATGCTGGAAAGTTCGATGTACGCGCTGGTCCAGGCTTCCAGGACTAGGTCCATCATGGGCGAGA
>PMOP01000236.1 GCA_003161495.1 Acidobacteriota bacterium
GCGTTTCATGAGCGCCGGAAAATCAAATCCATCGAGATTCGTCCGCCGCTCCTCGGCATTGATCTTCTTTTGAAAGGTATGGCTCAACGCGACGTGAGCCAATAGCTCGCCCACGCTCCGCGTTTCCGGCATGGGCCGAAAATCGTACTTATCTTCGGGAATATCCTGCGCAATCGCCAGAGTATTCTTGCGGACGGTGCGAAAACTTTCAGCTAATTCCTTGCCGCCATAATAGTTCACAAAATTCTCCTTCGCTTAAGCCAAATTTGATTTTCCATGAACAGGAAAGGGAGGTAAGTTTAACACGGCGCGGCGCAAAAATGGACGGGCGAGACAGCAAAACGACTTGCATTTATTATTTAGCTGCCGGTGCTTTCTGCTTCAACTCTTCCGTCCAGTTCAGCACGACACTGATTTCCTGCGGGCCCTGCTCTGCGGTTTTCGCCAACAGGAAGCGTTGGCCGTCGGGCGTGACGTCATAGGCAGGCATTGCATTATAAGTGGCGTAGTGCCCCTCGAAGAGCACCTTCGGCGTATCCGCGGAAAAGTTCGTCTTGGTGTTCGTCGCCACGGCCATCATCTTGTCTCCGTTCCGGTAGAAGAGTTCTCCGTTGCGCGCCCAAACGGGTTCCGTGCCGCCTTCCGTCGAAATTTGCCATTTGCCTCCGGGCCCTGGATAAGGCTGGACGTAAACCTCGTAGCGGCCCGACTCATCCGAGCCATAAGCCAGCCACCGGCCGTCGGGCGAAAATCGAGGGGCGATTTCATTGAACCGCGTTTGCAGGAATGGCTGCACTTTTCGGTCCTCGAGCCGGTAAACAAATAGGTCGATACCAGTACCGGGGTCGGATTGCTCGAATGCGAGCGTCTGTCCGTCGGGAGACCAGGAACCCGCAATTTGCGATCGGTCGCTCGTTGCTAACCGCTCCGTGACGCCACTGCCGTCTGCCAGTTGCCAGAACAGGTTCCGCGGCCCTGCCCTGTCCGATCCAAATGCGATCCTCTTTCCATCGGGCGTCCACGCCAAAGCGCCGTTGTAGCTCCCTTCGAAGGTCAGGCGGGTCAATGTGCCCCGTTTTGTGTCCAGAAGCCACTCCTGGGTTCCCAACTCGTCAATCGTAACGGCCACGCGCTGGCCATCGGGAGAGAGCCTTGGATTTCGATAGGCGTGCGGCGGAGCGGCCAGTGACTGCTCCGTCCCTTTTCGGTCCACCCACACTAGCTTATTCTGTGTGGCTGCCCGTACCAATCGGTAGGCCAGCACGCCGATACCGGAAACGGCGACGGCCGCCTTGCCGCTCGCGGAATTGAACTGAACGCCCTCGGCGATGGGTATGGCGTCACCCTTCAGCTCCAGGCGATCCGTGTCGAAGGGTTGAGCAAACAAGGTTCCCGCCCGGTCAAACAAAAGATAACCCGGGGGAGCATACAGCGCGGAAGAGTAGGCCTTCAGAATCAGCTTCGTGTCTTTCGAATCAAGCGATCCCATGTATATCCCGCTATTTTCCGGATTCGCAGTGGCGATTGTGTAGAGAAAGTGCTTTCCATCCGGTAGAAAGTATGGCCAATAGTGACCGCTCGCCCGCTGGGATGTGTCCAATGATGTGACAGGAGTCGCCGGACCACCTGCTGAGGGGACGCGAAGAATCGAACTCCCGGGACCGGTCGAAAACAAGATGACCCCATCGCGATTCCAGGTTCCCCCACCGTCGGCCGGCGAAGCCGTAATGGTTTCGGCGGGTCCTCCGGTAGCCGGGACCTTCTTGAGCGAACCAGCTGTGAAAGCAACGAAGCGGCTATCCGGCGACCAGAAGGGCCCCCATGCATCCTCGGTCCCAGGCAACGCCTGCGCGGTTGGGGAATCGAAGTCGCGCAACCAAAGCTGCTGGCGTCCGGTGGCGTCCGCCTCTACAAACGCCAGCTTGCTGCCATCCGGAGAGACACTAAAGAAGTTCGGTCCACCGCCAATTTGCGGCAAGGTCTGCTTTTCCGGCGGTGTGACAGAAAAATGGACGGCCTTCACATCCGCCGGAGGCCGGCGGAAGTAGAAGGCCACTGCGGCAAGCACGACCGCAACGAGAATGGCACACGCGGCCACCAGCCAGCCGAGACGCTCGCGGACGCCGCGTTTGACGATATCACCGGATGCCGGCGTCGCCGCCTGCGGTCCTTGCCCCTGCTCTGCAATCCATTTCAGCTCGTCGCAAACATCGCTCGCCGCCTGCCATCTTTTCTCGGGTTCCTTGGCCATGCATTTCTTCACCAGGCGATCGAGAGCGGGCGGCGTGACCGGCTGGAGCGAAGAGATAGGCGGCGGATCGGTCTCCAGAATCTTGGCGATCAAGCTGGCCTGACTCCGGCCTTCAAAGGCTTTCTTGCCGGTGGCCATTTCGTAGACTACCGCGCCGAAAGCAAAGATGTCCGTGCGGGCATCCACCGGCCTTGCCTCCACTTGCTCTGGCGCCATGTACTGCAGCGTCCCGAGAATCGTTCCTTCCGCGGTTTCGTCGCCCTGAATCGTCGCAAGCTCCGAGAATGGAGTCGCGGGCTTTGATTCTTGCTGCAATTTGGCCAGGCCGAAGTCCAGCAACTTCGTGCCCGATTTCGTGAGCATGATGTTGAGCGGCTTCAGATCGCGGTGCGTTATGCCATTGCGGTGGGCTTTGTCCAGCGCGTCGGAAATTTCGATCGCATACTGCAACACCTGCTCCATCGGAAGTGGACCCTTTTTCAGACGGTCCGCCAGCGTTTCTCCTTCCAGATACTCCATCACCAGGTAGTCGACTCCGTCCTGATGGCCGATGTCGAACAGTGTGCAGATGTGCGGATGATTCAGTCCGGCAATGCTTCGCGCTTCGCGATCGAAGCGTTCGCGCAGGTCCGCGCGATCGGCCAGATGCGCGGACAGAACTTTGATCGCGACGGTGCGGTCGAGCCGCGTGTCGCGCGCTTTATAGACCTCGCCCATGCCACCCGAGCCGATCGCGGAGAGGATCTGGTAGGGGCCGACCGTTTTCCCGGGAAGAATGGCCATGTTGAGTTCCGCCAATTGAAAGGGCGGGGCGAGTATACCGCCGTAACCCAATCAGCGAACAGTTTTTTAGGAGCGTCTCGAAGATCAATGTAGAATGGATGACCTATGCACTACATAGCTTTTATGGTCATGCGGACTACATTGGTGACGAGGTGAATATGCGGCGGCGAGCAGCGCTACTGGGCACGAGTACATTTGTTGTGATTTTGTTCTTCGCGATTTCCATGATTCGGCCTGCGAATGCGGGGGCTGCGCGCGATGGTGCGGCGGACACTGCAACTGCCGCGTCTCACGACGATCTTCAGCGCTCCTACAGAACCGACAAATATCTCGAAGTGGCGGACAGCGGAGCAGAGCGCGGACAAAATATTTATTGGCATAAATGCTGGGC